>JAPLAT010000530.1 GCA_026393175.1 Pseudonocardiales bacterium | reverse complement strand
CGCGCCCGCGCCGGTGGCCGACCGGTCGGACGCCGAGGACGGCACCCCGCCCTCGGCGCTCGCCGCGGCCGGGCTGGCCGTGCGCTGGCCGGGAGCCGGGCGCGACGCCGTCACCGGGGTCGACCTCGACCTGCGCCCGGGCGGGCGGCTGCTGCTGACCGGGCCGTCCGGGTCGGGGAAGACGAGCGTCGTCGCGGCGCTGCTGCGCACGCTCGCCCCGGCGGCGGGCCGGGTGCTCGCCGACGGCCGCGACGCCGCCGCGCTGACCGGCGACGGCGTCCGCCGCGGGGTGGCGTGGTGCGGGTCGTGGTCGCACCTGTTCGACAGCACGCTGCGCGCCAACCTGCAGCTCGCCGCGCCGGGGGCCGACGACGCCGACCTCGTCGACGCGCTGCGCCGGGCCCAGCTCGGCGGCTGGTACGCGGGCCTGCCCGACGGCCTCGACACCCCGCTCGGGGCGCACGGCGGCGAGGTCTCGGGCGGGGAGCGGCAGCGCCTGGGCATCGCCAGGGCGCTGGTCGCCGACCGGCCGGTGCTCGTCCTCGACGAGCCCACCGCCCACCTCGACGCGACGACCGCGGACGCCCTGTCCGGGGAGCTGCGCGAGACCACGGCCGGGCGGACCGCCCTGCTCGTGACGCACCGGCCGGGCCGCCTGGCCGACCTGCCCCGGATCCACCTGCCCGCACGACGGAGGGACACGCCATGACCACCGACCACCGGGCCGCATCCGCGGCACCGCCCGAGACCCTCGACGACGACCCCCGGATCGGGGGCCTCATGACGCCGCGGGTCGTCGCGATCACCCCCGACTCGCCGCTGCGGACCGCCCTGGGGCTGATGGCCGGCCACGACGTGCGCCACCTGCCCGTCCTCGCCGGGACGCGCTGCCTCGGCGTGGTCGGCGAGACCGACCTCGTGCACGCCGTCGCCGTGGGCGGGCCGCCGCTGGTCGGGCCGCTCGCGCGGCCCGTGCACGCGCTGCCCGCGACGGCGCGGCGGTCCGAGGCCGCCCGGGCGATGCTCGCCGCCGGGACCGACGCCGTGCTGGTCGCCGAGCACGGTCGGATCGTCGGGATCGTCACGGCCACCGACCTGCTCGTCTCCCTCGCCGACCCCGCGTGACCCCGCCCGCCGCGGTCCGCGAGACGCACGTCGGCCTGGTGCTGCTGGCCGGCGGCTTCGCCTACAAGGTGAAGAAGCCGGTGCGGACCGCGTTCCTCGACTTCAGCACCGCCGGGCGGCGCCGGGCCGTGCTGCGCCGGGAGCTGGAGCTCAACCGGCGCCTGGCGCCCGACGTCTACGTCACCGTCGCGGAGCTGTCCGACCCGGACGACCCCGCCGGGGCCGAGCCGGTGCTCGTCATGCGCCGGATGCCCGACGAGCGGCGGCTCGCGACGCTGGTCCGCACCGGCGCCGACGTGCGCGGGGACCTGCGCGCCCTCGCCCGCGTGCTGGCGGCGTTCCACGCCGGGGCCGACCGGTCCGCCGCGATCTCGGCGGACGGCGGCGCGGACGCCCTGGCCGAACGCTGGTCGGCGAACCTCGACCAGCTCCTGCCCTATCGCGGGCGCGTGCTGGACCCCGCGACCGTCGACGGGATCACCGAGCGGGTGCGGCGCTTCCTCGCGGGGCGCCGGCCGCTGTTCGCCGAGCGCGTGGAGCGCGGCCGGATCGTGGACGGGCACGGCGACCTCATCGCCGACGACGTGTTCTGCCTCGCCGACGGCCCGCGCGCCCTGGACTGCCTCGAGTTCGACGACCGGCTGCGCCACGTCGACGTCCTCGACGACGCCGCGTTCCTCGCCATGGACCTCGAGCACCTGGGCCGCCCGGACCTGGCCACGGCGTTCCTCGACGACCACGCCGAGTTCTCCGGCGACCCGGCGCCCGCCTCCCTGCGCCACCACTACGTCGCCTACCGAGCGGTGGTGCGGGCCAAGGTCGCCTGCCTGCGCCACGACCAGGGCGCCGAGGGGGCGGCCGCGGACGCCGCGGCGCACGCCGAGCTGGCGCTGCGGCACCTGGCGGCGGGCGAGGTCCGGCTGGTGCTCGTCGGCGGGCTGCCCGGCACCGGGAAGACGACGCTCGCGCACGGGCTCGCCGACCGGTTCGGGGCCGTGGTGCTCTCCAGCGACCGGGTCCGCAAGGAGCTCGCCGGCCTCGACCCGCAGGCCCGCACCGACCCCGGGTTCCGGGCGGGCGTGTACACCGCCGAGCACACCGAGGCGACCTACGCCGAGCTCCTGCGCCGCGCCGGGGTGCTGCTCGGGCGCGGGGAGTCGGTGCTGCTGGACGCGTCGTGGGGTGCCGCCGCGCACCGCGACCGGGCGGCCGGGCTGGCCCGCGACCGGCACGCGACGCTGCTCCCGCTGCGCTGCACCGTGGCCGCGGCCGAGGCGCGGCGGCGGATCCTGG
>JAPLAT010000469.1 GCA_026393175.1 Pseudonocardiales bacterium | reverse complement strand
GCAGGTCGACGTGCTGCGCCGCGCGCCGGGCATCCGCGCGGCGGCAGCCCGGCTCGGCCCCGGCCCGGCCTGGACCCGCCACGGCGGCGGCCCCTGGCCCGTGCCGCACGACCCGATCTTCGATTTCTCCCGGCTCCCGGCCGGGTGGGAGTGGCTCGACGCGTTCGCGCGGGAGGCAAGCGACGATGTGCAGCGTCACCGCGGCACCGACGAGCCGGTGGTGGCGCACGGCGACTTCTACGAGGGCAACGTCCGCGTCGAGGACCCGGACGGGGACGCGCGCGTGGTCGCCGTCGTCGACTGGGACCTCGTCGTTGAGCCGGAGGCGGTGGTCGCCGGGCTCACCGTCGGCGGGCTGCTGCACGACCGAGCGCCGTCGCCGGAGGAGGTCGCCGCCTTCCTAGACGACCACGCCGCGGCCCGTGGGCGCGCCCCCGGCGGGCAGGACCTGGCGGAGGCGGCCGCAGCGGCCCGCTGGGTGCTCGCGTTCAACGCTCGTTGCGACCTCGCGATGCTGGCCCCAGGGGAGGACCCCGACCCGTCGTCCGCACTGGGCCAGTTGGCAGCCGACCGCGCGGCCTACCGCGCGCTGGGCTGAGCGCCGGCATGCCGCCAGGCCCCGCGCGTAGTGTCGAACACCCGCGCGAACGCGCGCGAGAGCTGCCTCGATCGAGTTGTCCACAGGCTGCGGCAAGGTAGCTACCCTGCGTCGAGCGACAGGTTCAACCTGAACGGCATGAGGCTTCACGTCGTGGCTGCCGCAATCCTGCTGGCGCTGGTGTCCATGTCGGGTTGCTCGGCAGACTCCGGGCCGACGCTCGACGACCTCGCCGACGCGACCGGTTGCGCTTTCGTCAGCCCGACGTGGGAGGACGACGCGGACATACGGACCTACCGCATCGCGGTCCGGGACTGCGACGAGAAGGTCACCGACCGCGACAGCGCCGAGCAGGTGGCCGCAGCCGCGTGGCGGTACCTGCGACGTCCGGTCGACCGGGTCGACGTGACGTCCTACCCCACGATCACGGAGCCGATGACGGCCAGCTTCAGCGGCGACGACCTCGCCGGGCGATACGCGGTGAACTCGCTGCCACGGGCGGCGGGCCAGCCCCCCGACGGGAACGACAGCCCGTTGTGGCTGTTGCTGCCCCTCTCGTACGTCGCGGTTGCGGTCACCATGCTGATCGCCGTGCGGCGGCTCCGCCGGGCGGGCATCGTCATGATGGTTTTCCGGAGTTGACCGAGAGCGATGGCCGATCCGACCCCAGCCCGCACTCACAGACGGCCTTCGGGTGGACATGTCCGCCGGCGGACCCGAGCGTCGGCACCCGACGGTGGCGCCGCGTCCGGGCTGAACGTGTCCACAGTGACGTACGTCGGCCGAACACCGTCATCGCGATGGACCTCATAGATCCACACTGTGAAGCCGTCGGCAGCGTGTGCCCGCGCCGTCCGGACCGCGACGCTGAGTTCGGTCGCGACGTCGCGGCGCGTCTCGTCTCGCACCACGATGTTGCCGCGTCGCTCGATCAGCCGTGCCTGGATGGCGTACTCCATATCAACTCCTACGCCGTCGACGGAACAGGACGGTGTGCCGGGCGACGACGTCACGGGGTCCGGACGGGGCCGGCGGATGCGGACGGCACTGTCCAGGCAGCAGACACTCGTGACCCGGCGGTGCTGCTCCACGACGTCGTCGGCACGATCGACCATCAGTCGCGCGCTGCCGGGAAAGCCAGTCGCTCCGCACCGGTACGCCGTCGCCCACGCTGCCCATCCCCCGCCCGATGCCGGCCGACCCGTCGCTCAGTGAGTAGCGCGACGAGGTCGGTCAACCTCGTGGACGACGACGGCGGGGACCACCAGTCCGAATTCGCGCCCGTGCGTGTTCGCCGACGGGTGGCGCCGGCGGGCCTGGGCGGAGCGAAGTCCAGCCCAGGCCCACCGGAGTCGATGCCCGTCGTGCCGCCTGCCGGGACGCCTTTCGCGTCAGGTGCGGCACCCGCCGCGTTGCCATTGACAACGTCGCTGGACATGACGGAAACGCTAGGATCGATGCGCTCGGCGTCGAACTGACCGCAGGTACGGGTTGACACCAGGTCGGGCAGGGCCCGAGGAGGAGAGCGGCCGGGATGACGACGAGAAGGCTGCACGGGAAGCAGGCATCGCCTGCGACGCGCGCTGTCGGCGTCATTTCGGGCTACGCGCTCAAGCTGCTGCGCGAGTCCATCGGTCAGACGCAAGCAGCAGCGGCCGAGTCCTGGTGCGTCGACCTCACCACCGTGCAGGGCTGGGAGAGTGGCCGACGCCCGCTGACCTCGCTCAGGACGAGCGACCTGGTTCGGCTGCGCGGACAGCTGCTCCGGGATGGCACGACCTACCACCAGTTCGCCGTGCTGCGCGAGGCGATGGAAGCTGACATCACCATCTCCCAACTGGCGGGCTCGCACTCGCTGGCCGCTGATCGACTCAGCAGCCCACTTGCCACCCACGTGCACCGGCGCGAACTGACCAGTCTGATCACGTGGCCGTTCACCGGCCTGGTTCCGGATCAGCTTCGCCCGATCGCCGGGACCGCGGTGAGGCGGCGGGGACCGGTTGCGGACCGACCCGTACTCGACGCCGACATCCGATCGCGCTTCTTCGACAACCTCCTCCGCGCAGCCGAGTCGGCCGACGCCGAGGACGCCGCCCTGCTCCGCAGGCAAGCCACCTTCCTGCTGGGCTTCGATCTCCGCAGTGATTCGCTCGCGTGGATCGACAACGAGCAACGGCGCTACGTCCGGTCCATCGGAATGGCAGGCTCGGACCTCGCATGGGCCGGGCGACGGTCCGCCGCTGTCACAGCCGCATACGCCGGTGACCGCGCCCCGCTCACGGCGTTCCTGCATCGCGATCTGCAGGAGCATCGCTCGCAGGTGGCGAACTTGAACTACTGGGCCTACTGGGTGGGAGAGATCGCCGAGGTGCAGCCGAACGACAGCTTCATGTACGACACCACGGCGGCGTGGAGTGGAACTCGCCTCTTCGGGCACTTCATCGACAAGCTCGATCCGAGTACCGCCCATATCGAACTCACCGTGCGCTCGCTGTGGACCCTGCTGATGTCCCGGCCCGAAGTCCCGCGACTGGCCGGCCGGACGACCCGGGCGGCCGCCCTCCAACGCATCGAGTTGCTTCTCGACACGACGAGCGGTCAACCCGTCATGCGCCAGGAGCTCGCCGGCATCGACCACCTGGTCCGAGCGGCCGACCGTTGAGGCAGGATCAGTCCATGGCGATGGACACGGACGAGGTGCGGGAGCCGTCGGCGGAGACTCGCGGCCTCGCGTCCTTCGCCTTCGAGCTCGGGGTGCTCAAGCGCATGCGACGGGCCGGCTGGTGGCACGCGGGCATCCGGGATCCGGAATCCGTCGCCGAGCACAGCCTGCGAGTCGCCCAGCTGGCCACCATGATCGCGGGACCGGAGGGCGCCGACCCGGCCCGCGCGTCGTTCCTGGCGTTGTGGCACGACACGCAGGAAACCCGCACGGGCGACATCCCGCACACGGCGAAGCCGTACATGTCCGGCGCGGACAACCTGGCCATCACCAAGGACCAGACCGCTGCCCTGCCCGCGTCCGCCGCCTCGCCGATCCTGGAGGCGGTGGCCGAGTACGAGGCCCAGGACAGCGTCGAGGCCTGGTGCGCCAAGGACGCCGACAAGCTGGAGTGCCTCATCCAGGCGATCGAGTACCGGTCGGCGGGCAACCAGGACACCGAGCAGTGGATCACCAGCTCGC
Source organism: Pseudonocardiales bacterium (assembly GCA_026393175.1). Lineage (GTDB taxonomy): Bacteria > Actinomycetota > Actinomycetes > Mycobacteriales > Pseudonocardiaceae > Pseudonocardia. Next base: position 19,459 of record JAPLAT010000469.1, on the reverse strand, counting down.
GCGCGGCGCTCCGAACCCGCACAGCCCAGGCCATCGCCGATGCCGCGTTGGTCGTCTCGCCTGTGGAGTGGCGCAGCTGACTCAACACCTGTAGCGCGCCGGTTCAGGTGAGACAACCGACGGCTCGCAGACCGCGCTGCTGTGTGTCGCGCTACATCCTCGCCCGATCGACCGGACGGTGACTGCACGAGCGACGCGGCTTCCGCCTGCCCGCCGCGGTTGTCGTCGATGCTCCGTTCGGGTGACACCATTCGGAACGGCCACGAGCCCGAGAAGCCGCTGGTAGGTCTGTTGACCCTGCCGCCGACCACGGCGGGGGAAACGCGCGACCACGCCGGACCACGCGATGACCACGGGCCTGACGACCGTCGTGTGGGCCGGGCAGCCGAGGAGGAACGCGATGACCACAACGAACCGTCTGCTCGTGTTCGTCGTCGGCGCGAGCGTGGTTGCCGGGTGTGCCGGGCCTACCCCTCCCGTCACCCCTGCGCCGACTCCGACCGGGTCGGCGCAGGAGGCGCTCGACGCGTACGAACGGTTCTGGGAGGTCACGCAGGACGCCTACGCGGCACCCGGGACACGTGACTGGGTACCGGAGGTGTCGGCCGTCGCGTCCGGAGCGGCGTTCGACAGCCTCATGCGGGACATCCGCAACTACGCCGAGTTCCCGGCGCACTTCGAGGGTGTCGTGTCGCGCGCGCCCGTGGTCGCCGACGTGACCGACACGTCGGTCACGATCGTGGACTGCGTGGACCTGGGCGATTCGCGGCTCGTCGCCGACCGCACCGGGGAGGTCCTCAACGACCTCGCCAACCGGGTGCAGCGCTACTCCTACCGGGCAGACGTGGTCCGCAGTGGCGACCGGTGGCTCGTCGAGCGCACGGAAGCGGCGCTGGAGGAGCCGTGCTGAGGGCGGTCGGCGTCATCGTGGCCCTCGTCGCGGCGGCGCCGGCGCAGCCGCCGCCGACGGAGTGCGCCGTGGTCGACACCGTCGGCCAATGCCTGGTGTCCGCGATCGACCCCGGACGTCCAGGTCGGGACGAGCCCGAAACGGACGACGACGAGCCGAGGACCCCACGGCGGAATCCGCGCCCGGTGGAGGCCGGTGAGGCGGAACCGCCCGCGCCGCCACCTCCCCGCGGACCCGCGCGGCCGTTCGGGGACGGCGGCTGGGTCGTGGGTGACGAGCCGGACATCGCGGGCCTGCAGGGACTGGTGGCCGACGAGCAGGCTGTTGCCGCGCCCGGCGCGGTCGTAGTCGAGGTCCTCGCCCAGCGGGCGATCGAAGCACTCGAGATCGATCCGCCGGAGCTGCGGATCTCCGTCGAGGGCACCGCGTTCGTGGGGGTGCCCCTCTGGTTGTGGATCGACGGGGGCGCGGACGCTACGGGGCCGGTGTCGACGACGGCCACCGTCGGTGCGGCGCGGGTCACCGCGACGGCGAGGCTGTCGAGCGTCGAGTGGTCGATGGGGCCGCCCGGAGCCCTCGTGCGGTGCGCGGGCCCGGGTACGCCGTGGGCCGGGCAGGAGGGGCCGTCACCGGACTGCGGCTATGCCTACGCGCAGCGGTCACTGCCCGAACGGACCGGGAGCCGCGGTGCCTGGACGGTGACGGCGACCGCGGTCTGGAGCGTGACGTGGTCGGGCGTGAGCGGTGGGGTGCCCGTCGAGGGCACCGACACCGTGGCGCTGTCCAGCGAGGCCGAGTTGCCGGTGGGCGAGGTCCAGGTACTGGTCGGAGGTGGCGGGCGGTGACGACGACATCGGCACGACGCCCGGCCAACCCGACACCGGTCGCGCCTGCGCTCCCGACGCGGCGGTCGTCGCGGCGACTGCTGCTGGCCGTGGTCGTGGGCGTGGTCGGGGCGTTGCTGGCGCTCTACGCCTACCGGGCGGCCGTGGCACGCGACGGCGTGGTCGCGCTGGTCCGCGACCTGCCGGCCGGGTCGGTGGTGCAGGCCGGCGACGTCCAGGAGGTCCTGCTGCCGCCGGACAGCGGCCTTGCCACCGTGGCGTGGCGCGACGTCGACGGCGTGATCGGTCTCGTGGTCGTCAGCGAGTTACGGACCGGGCAGGTACTGACCCCCGGCTCGGTGACGACCGATCGGGCCCCCGCGCCGGGCGAAGCGGTGGTGGGGTTGTCCGTGGAAGCGGGTCGGCTCCCGGTGACCGGGTTGCGGCCGGCCGACGAGGTACTGGTGGTGCTCGGGGCGGGGGCACCGCCGCGGCGCGCGGCGGTGGTGGCCGCGGGCGAACCGGACCTCAGCGGGCGGCGCACGGTCGATGTGCTGTTGCCGCAGGCCGACGCCGAGGAGCTCGCGCTGGCGTCGGCCGAGGGCCGGGTCGTGATCGTCCTGGTGAACGGGGGGTGAGCTGCGGTGCTGATCGGGATGGTGTCGGCGAAGGGCAGCCCGGGGGTGACAACGTCGGCTCTCGCGCTGGCATCGGCGTGGCCGCGCACCGCGCTGCTGGTGGAGGCCGACCCGTTCGGCGGGGACGTCCGCGCGGGCCTCGCGGCCGGGCAGTGGCCACCGGCTGCGGGTCTGGCCGAGGCGGTGGCGGACCTGAGGTCGATGAACCTGGACGAGGCGTTGACGCTGCGCGTGCACCAGCCGGCACAGTGGGCGCCGCCGGTACTGGCCGGGCTGGGCTGCGTGGGGCAGGCAGGCGCGCTGCCGTGGGGCCGCATCGGCGCGGAGCTGGGTCGGGTGCGCGGCGCGGACGTCATCGCCGACTGCGGACGTTACCTCCCCGCCGACGGCGTGCTCGCCCTGTTGCGGGAATGCGGGCTGGTCGTGCTGGTCACCGGGTCGTCGCTGCGGGCTGTGCGGTCAGCGGCCAGGCTGTCCCCGCTGCTGGGCCGCGACCTCGCCGTTCAGGCGGGACATCCGCGGTTGTCGGTGCTGGTGGTCGCGCCCGAGGATCCGTATCCGGGCCCGGAGATCGCGCGGGCATGCGAGCTGCCGCTGCTCGGTGAGCTACCCGACGACCCGCGGGCAGCCCGCGTGTGGAGCGACGGCGACCCCCACTGGCGACGGTTCGGACGCAGCTCGCTGCAACGCGCCGCCCGGCGCGTGGCCGACCGGATCGCCGACGGCGTGGGCCCTGGCGGCAGTCTCGCTCGCGATGCAGACGGTGTGGGAGTGGCATGAATACCGGGACGAACGGTTTACGGCATACCCACGTGGGATCGCCGGTCGATCATCGGGCGCCAACCGGCGGCGGCTGGCCCGCCGGTTCAGGGCGGCAGATCGGGCGTCCAGATGGCGGCAGGGCCCACGGCAGCACGCCCGCGCGCGTAGTGGCGGACCAGGACGTGACCCGCCGGGTTCACGATGCGGTGGTCCGACGCCTGGCGGCGGAGCTGCGGGGCCGGTCGCTGACACCGGCCGATCAGCGGCAGCTGCTGCTGTCGTGGATCCAGGAGGAGCTCGACAGCGAGGCCCGGCGCCGCGCGGTCAGCAGCGAGGAGGACCTGTCCGCGGCGCAGGAGCGGGCCGTGGTCCGGGCCGTGGAGAACGTGCTGTGGGGGCTGGGCCGCATCCAGGAACTGCTCGACCTCCCCGAGGTGGAGGACATTCACATCCGCGGCACCGAGTTGCCGGTCCTGCGGTTGACCGACGGCTCGGTCCGTTCCGCGAACGCGCCGGTGGCCGACACCGACGCGGACCTGATCGCGCAGGTGCAGCACATCGCTGCCCACCACGGCAGCGCCGAGCGGCCGTTCTCCCCCTCGCAGCCGTTCCTGAACATGCAGCTGCCCGACGGATCCAGATTGGCTGCGATCCGCGAGGTCGTCGGCCGCCCGCAGATCACCATCCGCAAGCACCGGCTGGTCGACATCGGGCTGCGCGACCTCGTCCGGCTCGACACGGTGTCGCGCAAGCTGGCCCGCTTCCTCGCCGCCCTCGTCGAGGCGCGCCAGTCCATCCTCGTCACGGGGATGCCGGCGTGCGGGAAGACGACGCTACTGCGGGCGTTGACCCGTCAGATCCCGGTCACGGAGCGCGTCGCGGTGCTGGAGACCGAGTTCGAGCTCAACCTCGATCGTCTGCCCCAGCCGCATCCGCTGCTGTTCGCGGCGGAGTGCCGGCCGGGCTCGACCGAGCGCGATCCCGCGACCGGCCGTCCGGCCGGGGAGATCACGCTGTCGGACCTGCTGCACCAGGTGCTGCGGCTCTCGGTGACGAGGGTGATCGTCGGGGAGGTCCGGGGCGCCGAGGCGCTGCCGATGCTGGAGGCGATGAACGCGGGCATGCCCGGCTCGATGTGCACTCTGCACGCCGGTTCCGCCGCCGATGCGTTCGAGCGGCTGGTGACCGCTGCCATGAAGGGAGCGGGCGCGGGCTGGTCGGACCGCTTCCTCACCCGGCTCGCCGCGCAGGGCATCGACTACGTCGTCCACCTGCGCCACACCGCGCTCCCCCACGGCGGGCGGGGGCGGTTCGTGGCGGAGGTCGCCGAGGTCACCGGTCTGGGCGAGGGCGGCGGCGTCGCGATCAACCGGATCTTCGCTCCCGCTGGTGACGACCCGCGCGCGACCTTCGCGCTGCTGCCCCAGAACCGTCGCCCGTTCGTCGAGGCCGGGATCGACCTGTCCTTCCTGCACGACACCGGGGACGGGTGGTCGCGGTGAGTCTCACGGAGATCGCCGCAGGCGTCGCGGGGGCGTGTCTGCTGCTGGCCGTGTTCCTCGCGGCCACCGCCCGTCGGCGGACCGACCCGGAGCCGCGGGTGGCGGTGCCGTCGTTGCGGTGGTCCGGGGCGCTGAGGCGCATGTGGGCGGCAGCCGGTAGCTCCGCCGCGTCTGTCCCTCGGCGCCGCCGCGCGTGGGTCGCCGTGGCGGTCGGAGTGGCAGCGTGGGCGGTGACCGGGTGGCCCGCCGCCGCGCTGGGGATCGTCGTGGCCGGGTTGTGGCTGCCCTGGCTGCTCGGGTCGGCACGGGAGACCCGGGCGCGGATCGAGAAGCTGGAGGCGCTGGAGAGCTGGTGCCGGCGGATCGCCGACGTCCTCGCCGGCGGAGGCGCGGTCGGCCTCTCCCAGGCGATCGCGTTGGCCGGCGACACCGGGGCGGCCCGTGCTCAGGAGCCGATCGCGGAGGCCGTCGCGGTCCTGGCCCGGCGGCTGCGGGACGGCGGGAACGTCCGCACGGACCCGGTGAACCCGGCCGGTGAGCCGAACGGCTCCGGGGACGAGCGGCGGGCGGCGTTGCGCGAGTTCGCCGACGCGATCGACGATCGGGCCGGCGACACCGTCGCCGCAGCGCTGTTGCTCGCGCTGGGCCAGCAGAGCGGCGGCATCGCCCCGGTGCTGCGCCAGCTCGCCGACGGCGTCGCCCGCGACGTCCGCGCGCGGCGCGACATCGAGGCCGCCCGCGCGGAGGACCGCCAGTCCATCCGGCTGCTGCTGCTGATCCAGGCCGGCCTGCTGGCGGGGCTCGCGATGATTCCCGCCTTCGCCACCCCCTTCGGCACCCCGGCCGGGCAGGTGGTGATGGTGGTGCTGCTGTCGGGCACGGGAGTGCTGCTGGTCTGGATGCGCAGGCTCGCGCTGGGCCGGCCCGCTCCGCGGTTCTTCGGCACGCGGCTGGCCGGGGCCGGTGAGCGCCCGTGAACCCTGGGCTGCTCGCGGCGCTGGCCGGCGGGGGGCTGCTCGGCGTCGCGCTGGTCCTCGCCGCCACCGCCACCACCCGCCGGCATCCGGTGCTGGCCGCCGCGCTTGCCGCGCTGGACGAACGCAGCGCCCCGCCACCGGTCGACGAGCAGACGACGGGGCGGGGTCGGGTGCTGCTGCCGCTGTTGCGTCGGCTCCCGGTCGGTGTCCCGGCGGAGGATCTGGTGCTGCTCGGGCTCAGCCGGGACCGGTTCCTGCTCGCCGCCGCCGGGTCGGCGGCGGGGCTCGCCGCGACCGGGCCCGCCCTGACCGGGATGCTCGCCCTGCTCGGCGTCGGGCTGCCGGTCGTCATCCCGGTCGGGCTCACCGCGCTCGCCCTGCTCATCGGGTGGACCTCGCACGCCCGCCGCGTCCAGAACCGGGCCGAGGACGCGCGCGACCAGCTCCGCTCGGCACTGGTGGCCTACCTCCAGCAGGTGAGCCTGCTGCGACACGGCGGAGCCGGGATCGCCACCGCGCTGACCCTCCCCGCACAAGCCCTCACGGACAGCTGGGCCCTGCGTCGACTGCGCGACGAGCTGGAGATCGCACAGCGCACGGGCCGGATGCCGTGGGACGGGCTGCGCGCCTTCGGCGAGCAGATCGGCCTCGACGACCTCGCCGACCTGTCCAGCATCGCCGCCACCGCCGGGCAGGACGGCGCCGCCGTCGTCGGCACCCTGCTCGCCCGTGCTGAGAGCCTGCGGGACGAGCTGCTCGCCGACGAACACACCGACGCCCACCGCAACAGCGGCCGCATGAGCACTCCCGGCGCGCTGCAGGTCGTCCTCATCGCCGCCTGGGTCCTCTACCCCGCCGCAACCGCCCTGCTGTCCACCACGTGAAGGAAGCCCAACCCACGAAGGAGAAGGATCATGATCACCAAGCTCGCCGCACAGGCCCAGCACCTGCTCTGGACGCTGCGCCTGCGCCTGCGCCTGGAACCGTTCGACGAGCGCGGCGGCGGCCGCAACTCCGACGAGGGCCTGCACATCGGGGCGGGCGCGGTGATCGCCGGCACCATCGCGGTCGGGGTCTCCGCGTTCGTCGCCAACAAGCTCGGCCTGCTCAAGTAGCCTGCCGTGCCACCGACCCGTCACGACCGGAGCGTCGCGACCGGCCCACCCGACTCGGGTGAGCGAGGTGGGGCCAGCAGCGTGGAGATGGCGTTGCTGTGGTCGGCGCTGCTGGCTTGCCTGCTCGCCGTCGTGCAGGTGGCACTGCTGTCCTACGCCGGGCAGGTCGCGCTCAGCGCCGCACAGGACGGGCTGCGCGGCGGACGCGGCTACGGCGCCACGGACATCGCCGGCGGCGCTCAGCGCGACGCCGAGGACTTCCTGGCCCGCGCGGGCGGGACGGTGCTCACCGCAACCGAGGTGTCGGTAACCGTCGACGCCGCCGCGGGGCTGCTGCGGGTCCGCGTCGCCGGCACGGCGCTGTCGGTCGTGCCCGGGATCCGGCTGACCGTCGAACGCGAGGCGGTCGGCGGGCTCGAACGGGTCTCCCCATGACACCCGACGCGAACACTCGAGGGCCGGGTGCCGCCCGGGTGATCGACGTCGACAACGTGGGCGAACGTGGGGGCAGCGCTTCGGTGGAGGCGTCGCTGCTCGTCATCGTCCTCGTCGTGCTGCTGGGGTTCGCCATCGCGGGCGGGCGGCTGGTGGCCGCCGAGGCGGGGACGGACCACGCCGCCCGCGCGGCCGCACGGGTGGCGTCCCTGCACCGCGACGCGGCGGGCGCGGCCGCAGCCGCGCGGGCCGCTGCCGACGACAGCCTCGCCGCGCAGAACCTGCGGTGCGCCGCCCTGGACGTCGTCCTCGACACCGGCGCGGTGGGCGGCGTGGTCGGCCAGCCGGGGTCGGTGACGGCCACGGTCCGGTGCTCCGTGGTCTGGTCGGACCTCGGTCTGCCGTCGCACTCCGCAGGGCCGGTGGTGGAAGCCGTCGCGGTGAGCCCGGTCGACCAGTGGAGAGAACGGCGATGACCAGCGGTGATCGCGAAGGGCGCAACAGATCAGCCATACGGGACGAGGGTGAGCGGGGTGGCGGCGCGTTGAGCGTTCCCGCCGCGATCAGCGTCCTGGCACTCGCGGTGGCGATCGGGCTGGGGATCGACGGCGTCCGCGCCGCGCAGGGCCTGGCCACCGCGGACGCGGTGGCCGAGGAGGCCGCTCGCGCCGCCGGGCAGGCGCTCGACGTCGACGCGGCCCGCCGCGGAAGCGCGGCGGTCGACCCGGTTGAAGCCGTCGCAGCCGCGCAGCGCTACCTCGAGGACGCCGGCGTGGCGGGATCGGTCGCTGTCGTCGACCCACAGCGGATCCGGGTCGAGGTCAGCATCACCAGGTCGACGGTGCTGCTCGGCCTGATCGGCCGCCCGGAGATCAGCAGCACCGGCCAGGCCGACGCCCTGCTGGTCCCGATCACCCCCGACGGAGCTGTCGGATGAACATGCAGGAGGAGTCGTGAGCACGATCGGGCGGACGGTACGAGCGATCGGCGCCGTCTGCGCGATCCTCGGTCTGTCGATGGGTGTTCCGGCTGCGCTCTGGAACGTCGGACAGCATCTGCTCGACGGCCGCCTCGCCCCGAGTCTGGCGCGGTCACCGCTGGACCTGCTGCTGCGGCCCGACGACGGCACCCTGCTCATCGCGTTCCTCGTCGCGGTCGGCGCGATCGCGTGGCTGATGCTCGCGGTGTCCCTGGTGGGGGAGCTCATCGCGGTCGCGACCCGCCGGCCCGCCGCGCGGGTGTCGCTGCCCGGGTTCCGCTGGAGCTCCAGCATCTCTGCTGCCCTGGTGACCGCCGTCGTCAGCGCGGGCCCGGCGATCGCCGCCCCGGCCCTCACCGCCGACATCGCCCCACTTGCCACCGAGACCGAGCCGAGGCAGGCCGACCCGGCGCCCGACCCCGGGCCGGTACACGTCGTGGAACGCCGCGACACGCTGTGGCGCATCGCCGAGACCGCGCTGGGCGATCCGCTGCGCTGGCGGGAGGTCTACGCCCTCAACGTCGGGCGCGAACAGTCCGACGGCGGGCGGCTGACCGAGGCCTCGGTCCTGACCGTCGGCTGGCGCCTGGCCCTGCCCGCCGACGCCGGTTCGGTCGTGCGGGTCGCGCCGGGTGACACCCTCAGCGAGCTGGCCGCCGAGCACCTCGGCGACCCCGCCCTGGCCGAGGAACTGTTCGACCTCAACACCGCCACCGCGCAGCCCGGCGGCGCCACGTTGACCGACCGCGACCTCATCCGTCCCGGTTGGATCCTCACCCTCCCCTCCGGTGACGACGGCCCACCGCCGTCGGTCGTCGAGCAGCCGACACCCGGTGAGGTGCCGGAGGACAACGCGGCCGACGACAGCGAACAGCCCAGCAGCTCGACCACCCCGGTCACGCCCGAACGGACGGCTGAGCCAGCACCGACCCGAGCAGACGAGCCCGTCGACGACCTAATCCCCAACGACGAGGCCGACGACGAACAGGCCGGTCCGGTGGACGACGGGCCGGACTGGGCGCTGGCCGCCGCCGGCATGTCAGCCCTGGTCGCCGGTGGGGTCGCGGTGTCGCTGAAGCTGTACCGGCGCCGTCAGTTGCGGCACCGCCCGGCCCGGCACCGCATCGCCGTACCCATCGACGAGGATGGTCAGGTCGAGTGGGCGCTGCGGAACCCCGGGCCGGCTGCTGCTGCCACCCGCTCCGCGGCCCGTCACCTCGACCTCGCGCTGCGTTGCCTCACCGCCCCCGATGCGGCCGTCGATGCCCCGCCCGCGCAGCTGCGCACGATCCGGCTGACCGACGCCGATGCCCTGATCACCGTCACCGGCGACGTCGGCCTGCCCGCACCGTTCTCCCCGACCGACGACCGAAACCAGTGGACGCTGGATGCCGACGAGCCCCTTCCGCTCACCGACGAGGCGGCGGCCGGCCTGTGTGCTCCGTACCCGACGCTGGTGTCCATCGGCACCGACAGCGACCGAACCCTCATGGTCGACCTGGAGGAACGACGCCTGCTGAAGCTCGGCGGCGACCCCGGCCGGTGCACGGCCCTCCTGCGCCATTTCGCCGCCGAGCTCGCGACCAGCCCCGGCGCGGAGGACACCGAGATCGTTCTCATCGGCTTCGACGACGACCTCGCCGCGCTCAATCCCGAACGGGTCGTCACCGCCGATTTCTCCACCGCCCTGGCCGAGATCGAGCGGCGCGCCCGCCAGACCCGCGCCGCACTGCACCGCCATGGCCTCACCTCCGTCGTCGACGGCCGCCGCCGGAACCTCGCGCCCGACTCCTGGCTGCCCACCGTCGTGTTCGTCGCCCGACATCTCGACGACGACGAGCACGCGCTGCTCGACGCGCTGGACCTCGCCGACTCCACCGTCGCGGTAGCGGTCCTCGCCACCGGTGCGCCCGACCTGACCGTCGACGACTCCGGCGAGCTGCACCTCGACGACGTCACCGACGGCCCCTGGACCGCCGTGTCGCTCACCCCGCACGCCGGCACCCACCTGGCCAACCTGCTCGGCACCACCAGCGGCCCGCCCGAGCCCGTCCGGCCTCTCGACCACCCCGGCTCCTGGGCCGCAGGCATGGACGAGGACGGCGGGCTCAGCGCCCGGCCAGACCTGCCGGTCGACGGCACCGACGACCCCGCCCTCGGGGATCGAATCGGGAACGGGACGCAGGCGGACGCGATCCTCGACGACCCGCTGGACGACGACGGTGTCGACGCCCTCTACGACGTCGACTCGCGCGAGAACATGATTCTCAGTGCGGAACCCGACGACGATGGCGCGTTCACCGATCGATCTACCGTCACCAACGCTCCCGTCGGATCGGCCGTCCGCGGCCCCGCTGCCCCGAACACCGACGACACCGCTCCTGGCGCCGTGCCGGTCGACCCGCGCGCGCTTCAGCGGCTCGCGGTCGTGGACCATCAGGACCCCTGTCTGGACGAGGACCTGGCTGCGTGGCAGGCGACGACCGGGACGCCGACGGTGCCGATGGTGGCGATCCTGGGCGAGCCGGGCGTGCGCGCCCCCGGACCACCACCTGCGACGAGGATGAGCTGGTTCACCGAGGTCCTGGTCTACCTGGCCCTGCACCCCGCCGGCGTCACGGCGTCGAGCGCGGCCACCGACCTGTGGCCTGACGGGCACCGGATCAGCCCGGCCACGATCCGGCACGCCTTCTACGGCGCCCGCCGCTGGTCCGGCCGGGGCCTGAACGGCGACCCCGGGGCGTCGTTCGTCAGCGACATGAGCCACGACAGCACCTACCGGCTGCGCGGACACCTCCTGGACTGGGACCTGTTCCGCAGGCTGCGCAAGCGCGCCCAGGCCCGTCGCGACGCGGGACACGCCGGTGCGGCCGCCGACTACGAGGCCGCGCTCGCGCTGATCCGGGGCCCCGTGCTCACGCCGCTGCGCCCCGGCGGATACGCCTGGCTCAACAATCACGACCAGCGCCACGACCTGCAGATTCCGGGCTTCATCGTCGACGCCGCGCACGAACTGGTCGATCTCGCCCTGGCCGCCGGGGACACCGCCACCGCCCGCCGAGCCGCCGAACGAGCGCGGCTGGTCGACGTCGACGTCGCGTTCGACCGCCCGCTCACCGACCTGATGCGTGTCGCGCATGCCGAGGACAACCGCTCCGAACTCGAGCTCTACGCCGCCGTGCTGCTCGATGCCCGCGGCTTCGACGTACCGGAGGAGCTGGCCCCGGACAGCTTCTCGGTCCTGCACGAGCTGCTGCCCCACGGCCCGCGCCGCTCGCCGCCGTGATCCCGACCGTCGCGAGCACACCGTCATGAGCGCCGGGGCCGGTGCGATCTGGCCGGTCATGGTCGGGGTGGCGGCCGCGTTCGCACTGTGGATGCGGACGTCGCGCGCGCCCACCGACCGAACCGCCGACCGGCTGACCGTGGGTGCGGTGGCACTGGTGTGCGTCACGGCCGTCGCGGTCCGGACGACCGGGCACGCGATCGTCGCGCTGCCGCTGGCCGTCGCCGGCTCCGCGGCGGCATGCGTCGACGCGCGGGAAGGCCGCCTGCCCGACGTGCTCACCCTCCCGCTGCTGCCCGCCACTCTCATCGCGGTCGGTACGGCCGCGCACGACTTTGCGGGCTCGGACGTGACCGTGGGAACGGCACTCGTGGGTTCGCTCCTCGCCGCAGCAGTCGGTCTGCTCGCCGCGCTGGTCGTCAAGCTCGTGTCCGACGCCGTCGTCGGATGGGGAGACGTGAAGCTGGCGCCGACCCTCGCCGTGGTGGTGAGCCAGGGCGGGTCGGCTTCGGGGTTCGCGCTCATCGCGGCGCTCGGCGTCGCGTCGACCGCGCTGCTCGTCCGCCGCAGCGGCAGGCGACGCGGTGTTCGCGGTGACGGCGACGACCGGACGACGGAAGCCGTCGTGCCCTACGGGCCGGCGTTGGTGCTGGGAGCGCTGTTCGCCGCCGGGCCCGGGTGACGGAGCCGCAGCCGCGCCTCCGACCGGGACAGCGAGTGACGGCGCCGCCGCTGCGCCGGGCCACCCCGCACTGATCCGCCCGGCGAGGAGGCGCGCTGGATGGCGCCGGTCGATCGACCGCCCGGTTGCGGAGCCACGACGGGCGCCGCGTCGAGGTCGACGCCGACGAAGCGACCATGGATGGCGGCGTCGACCCGCCGGTCCTGGCCGCGCAGGTTGCGCGCCACGGCCCGGTCGTCCGGGCCGGCCGGGTCGAGATGCTCGACGTACGCGGCCAGATCCACCCGCTGGGGCAAGGTCGGCACCGGCTGCGCCTGCGCCGTGACCGCCCAGGCACCGAGTTCACCGACGGGCCGCGTCAGCAGGTGGGTGCGCAGCGCGTCCGCGATCTGCGCGGTGGGCGCGTGCGCGCCGACCGCGCCGATTCCCGGGACGTGCCCGAGCACGGCGAAGCCGCTTCGTCCCAACCCGGCAAGTGCGACCAAGTCCGCGTGCCGCGGCCCGGACGTCACCAGCTCGCGCGCTGCGGAGTAGGTGTCGCGGTCGAGCGGCCGCGGGAGGTCGCGGTCAGCGACATCGGCTCCGGTGGCGTTGCCCAGAGCGGTCGCCGCCCCGGCCAGGTCCCGCACAGCCTCCACGCGCTGCTCACGACCGCGGCGACCCGCGGGCGCAGCGCGGTGGCGGGCGATGCGCTCGGCGATGTAGGTCGCGATGTGGGCGAGCTGGTAGGTCTCGTAGCTGCCCAGCGCCAGCAATGGGTAGTCCGTCATCGCGTCAATCCCTCCGTCGGGGAGCGACGCGCGGTCGCTGGCTGGACGGTGATCGTCCGCGACACTCCCCGACGCGAAGCCGCCACAGCTGGAGTCCCGTTGGTCGTTGCCGGGGTGGACGGAGAGCGCCGCGACGGGGCGGCGAGCAGACGGGCCGCAGCTGCGGCGGTCCGCTCGATGGCCCGCTGGTCCGGAGTCGGAAGGAACACCGAGGGCGCCATGCGGGCGGCCCGCCGGAACGCCACCATCGTCGTCACGAGGGCTTCCTGATCGAGCACGTCGAACGTCATCCGGCCGAGCGTCACCCACAGCCGGGACGCCTGGCCCGGCCGGCCGCGCTGCAGCGAGGCCACCGCGGGCGGGCACTGCCCCGCCTCCATGTATGCCGCGGGGAGCGCAGTCCCGGCCGTCGGCACGACCCCGGTCTGGTCGGCCCGCACCGGCAGGTCCCGGCCGTGCCGGGCACCGGACTTCCACGCCATGAGGAACGAGCCCACGGTGGCGGCGTCGGTCACGTGCAGCAGCGCGCCGCCCACCCGGACGCCGATGGCGGCGCCGTCGGTGCCGGGCCGGTGTGCGACCACGTCCGCGTCCTGTGGCCCCGCAACGGTGACGATCAACTGCAGAGCCTGCGTCCTCCGCCTCACCGGATCCGCCTCTCCCACACCCACCACACCCTCGTCACGCCGCTGGCCAACGGAATTCGGCCTCGACGGGGTCCCGGGCGGCGACCCTCGCCAGTCGGCGCCCCATCGACGACCGGCACCGACGATGTCGAGACGACACGGTCGCGGCGTGTGTCACGGCGTGGTCGCCCTGCTGGTCAGGCACGTGGTCGGCCGTGGCTGACGCGATCGGGGGTGATCAGCCGCGGACGACCGCCCGGTCGCGGTGGCGTTGGCGCCGGATCTCGTCCCGCTCGCGCACGGCTGCTGGCCCGGGTGGCGCCTCCTTCGGGGCCGTCGCGGCGAGCCACCGCTCCAGGTCCCCGGCGGCGACGACCGCAGCCGCAGCCTGATGATCGCGGCCGCGCTCGCGCTGCCACGCGCCGATCTCCCGGACCAGCGCCAGCAGCGCGGCGACCAACGCAACCGCGGCGGGGCCCGGATCCCCGCCGTCGATGAGGCCCATCCGGACGGCCGCCCGGCGTTGCCGCACGAGCTGGCGGGCGACGCGGCGCAGACCGGTTCCGTGCCGGCCCGGACGCGTGGCCAGATCACGGGGCGGACGGGACGCCCGGTCGAAGTTCTCGGCCGCCCCGCGGAGTCCGGGTGCACATTCGCCCACTGCGGTGAGCATGGCTCCGGTGGCGTGCGCGATGTCGTCGACCCCTGCGCGGCCCGGGTTGCGGCGTCCGGCACTCACCGCGGCGCGCGCCCGCCCGACCCGACGGCGTGCGGCGTCCCACGGTTCCGCGCTGTCCGCGCCGGCCCCGGCCGCTGCCCAGACCCGCATCAGCTTGGGCAGCGACAGGTCCGGGGCCAGCTTGCTGCCGCTGTAGAACACCGGCCCGCCGCTCGCGTCGCAGTCGCCGCGGCGGGCGACGGTGTAGCCGAGCGGGTCCCCCGACGGCGCCTGCCGCACCCGCACGAGATACCCGGCGGCCTCCAGCTCCGCGACGAACCCCGTGACGTCCTCCGTGGCGACCGCTGCCGACCGCACCGCGCGCGCCAACTCGACCCGCGCAGGCTCCCGACCGGCCCGGTGCGCCTTCTCGGTCTCCCCGCGGCCCGGTGCGCGTGCAGCGGTCCCGTCGGCGGACGCGGTCACGGTCAGCCCGAGCCTGCGCTCGATCCGGTTGGCCGCGACGCGCAACCGCCGGTGGTCGAACGCGGGCCAGAACCGGCGTGCCGTGTCCTGCCGCACCAGGACTGCCGCGATATGGATGTGGTCGTCCGCGTGCCGGATCGCGACCCACCGCGGTCCCCCGGCGTCCTCCCGACCGGCGACCCCGGCGCCGTCGAGCAACTCCCGCGCCACGCCGGCCCACTCGGCGTCGGTCAGCGTCCGGTCCCCCGGCGCGACCCGAGCCGAGCAGTGCCACACGTACCCCTGCTTGCCGTCCTGGTCCCGCTCGGCCAGCCCGGCCGCCAACGCGGGCGCCCGCATCGCACGGATCAACGGGCCCAAATCCCGACCGCTGCCCGGAACGTCGCCGTGGCGGGGCTGCCAGGCCGCGTCCTTGCCGTCCCACGACGCGATCACCCGCGGGTTGACGTGCTCCTGCGCCCGCCCCGGGCCCATCAGGTACGCGATCAGCCCCGCCACCCGCCACCCGTTCACCACCCTCGTGATCACCGAGGCACCCCGCGAGGTTGCGAAGCCGCGGCCCGACCCGGCGCGGACCTCGCCGAGGCGACCACGTCGTCGATGACGCGATCGAGCCGCTCCAGCAGCTTCGCGGCCCGTTCCACCCGTTCACCGACCTTGCCGGCGGACTGGCTGACGTCCCCTTCGGCGCTCTCGTGTCGGCCGTCACCGAGCTGCTGAGCGACCAGCAGAACGTCTGCGTGCAACCGCAACAGATCGGGCAGCCCTACGACGCCATGCTGTGATCCGGTAGTGGCATCGAGCGCCGTCTGTCCGATCCAGGCGCCCACCGCCAGCCCGGCGAGCTCGGCCCGGACACGGACGGCCGCGAACTCCTCCTCGGTGAACCGCACCACCAATTGCCGGCGACGCGGCACCCCCGCACGCAACCGCCTCCGCGCACCCCGCCGCTCACCCTCCACAGCCCGCTACAGCAGCAGCCCAGCACGGTCACACCGTGGTCAGAACCGAGCTCACCAGTGACCGGGACCTGCCCCTTCCGCACTGTGGAGCTGTCCGCCGCTCCGCGCCGCCCAACCGGAACGCCCCCGTTCCGCCCCCGACCACGCCCCCGTGGTCGGCCCGAAGCATCGCTTCGGGCACATCTCGCTGCTGCTCTGGCCGCGCTCTGGATCAAGTGCGAACTCAAGACGGTTCGCCGCGCAATGCTGGACGTTGCCGCTGATCTTGGGTTGAGCAGCTGGAACCTGGTGCAGACGCTGGCGATCATGTCACCCCGGTTGGTGACGCCGTCGCGTGGCCGGCCACTTATTCGCCGTTTCGGAGGTCGGCGTCATAGGCGACCAGTGAGCCCAAGGCCGCGGTCGAGGAGCCGCTGCATAGGTGACCTGGCGTTACGCTTTCGAGAACGTGGCCAAGTACTACGAGTTCAGCAAGATCGGCGGTTTCGCCGTCGCTACCAGCGCGAGCAGCGGGGCGGCGCTGGTGGTGACCACGCACCCAGTGGCTCCGCTCAGTGAGGCGGGCGTCTCGCCGCCGCGGTGGCGGCCGGGACGGCGAGCAGCAGCGTGCACACGGTCCAGCGTGCTTGCAGACCGCGTCGCTCCGGGAAGCGGCGACGCCGGTGGCGGCGCGCAGCTCCTGCTCGGCGATGGCGATCTTGCGGTCCATGACCAGCAACATCGTGGCGGTCTGCGCCGCAGTCTTGGCGCGAGTTCAGCACCGCTATGCGGCGCCGGTGGCTGGTGGTGGTCGCCGATCGCGCAGGGCGATGTCGTAGGCCACCTGCGCCAGCTGTCGGACCCGGTCCGGGGTGGTGGCGTCGAGTTGGTGTTCGCGGAGCAGGAAGTCGCGCAGATTGGCCCGGAACAGCGCAGCGCTGCCCTTGGCCTCAAGGGCATCGAGCACGGTGATCTCACCGAAGCCGGCGCCTTCGAGGATCTCCAGTTCGGTACCGTCAACAACCTCGAGTTCGGCGACGTCATCGCCGAGCAGGAGACCCGCTTCCTCGACCCGCTGGCGCAGCATGGTCAAGGTGACGGGGTTGACCGGGAATCCCTCGGTCAACACGAGCACCGGGAAGTACCGCCGCCAAGGCTGCGAGAAGGTGGGCTGCCCGGTCAAGTCAGACTCGCGGACCCGTAGGCCGGTGATCGTCGCGTCGAGCTGGCGGACCTTCTTGAGCAGTTTGGTGAAGTCCCCGTCCAGCCGTTCGGCCGATGTGCTGGCCACCGACTCTCGGGTCAGGCGCGACGCGGTCACTTCGAACACCGCCCAGCGGCGGCCGTCGTCGACGGTCGCGTCGCAGGTCTTCCGCCCCTGACCCGGGCTCAGTGCGGCGCGCAGCTCAGTCTCGGCGAACAGCCGTAGTCCGTGGCGGCGGGCCTGGGCCTGCAGGCTCTCGCGGGCGTAGACCTCACCGAGGTGTCGCACGCAGCCTCGGATCCGGTCCAGTTGCTTGTCTTTGCCGGGGCCCAGGCCGGCCTCGATGTCGAACACCGGCAGCCAGCCGAAGAACCGTCGCAGGACCAGATCGGGGCGCAGGACCAGCAGGTGGTCGCCGAAGTCGACGAGGGGGAACTGTTCGAGGTGGCTGAACTCCCACATCGGGCTGCTCGACCGGTCCTGGGCCCACGCCCGCAGGTCTGCAGGGGTTCGGGTGACCAGTCGCAGGATCCGGTCCGCGGTCGCCTCGTCGTAGCCCGACTGCTGCAGCAGGTCGCGGGGAAGGCGGGGTCCACGAGCGAGGGTAATGCTGTAGAGCGTGACTCCGGCCGCGATGAAGTCGTCCAGGCTGACACCCACGGCGGCATAGAACTCCGCTGGCAGGTCGACGACCTCCGGATCGTCGGCGAGGTCGGCTGGGAGCTGCGTCCAGCAGCGGATGAACTTGGCCAGGACATGATGGGGGTCGGTCTGGCGATGGAAGTCGTGGACGGCAACGATCTCGCGTTCGAGCCGTCCCGGTAGACCGGTTCCGACCACCAGCTCGTCGTCGCTGAGGCGGCTGTCCTCGGCGTCCCCCAGCTGTTCGAGGTCATCTCCGGTGCCGAGGTAGGCAACAGCGAGGTGGCCCGGCTCGACCTCTGGCAGCATGCAATCGCCGCTGAGCTGCGCGGCGTACTTGACCAACACCAGCAACACCTGAGGCGCCAGCAGCAGCCGTCTCCCGTCCGCGAGCAGCGCGTCGATCCGCCGCCGTACTGCCGGCATGAACATCCGCTCCAGCACGATGCTGTCGACCTGGCGATGCGAGAGCCCCGGCGTGTCGAGGGCTCGGAGCAGATCGGCGCAGAATCCCAGCACCTGTGTCAGCGGCAGCCGGGAGAGATGGTGCGCCGTGATGACGGCAGGGACCGTGGTGCCGAGGACTTCCTGGCTGGTCAGGTAAGTCGCGATGCTGTCGAGCGGCGCGGGTGGCCGCGTGTACGCCCGCGGGACGATCAGACCGCTGGGCCGTGTCCCGTAGGTCGGACCGCTCACCGTCGGCACGGCATCACCGGCGGCGTAGTGGGCCCCCGGGAGGGGGATCGACAGGAAGTCACCGCCCACACCCGGGGGTAGTCCCGTCACCTGCTCCCCGGGTCGGGGACGAGCACCAGCCGCCACCCATCGATCGTCCCAGATCGGCCCGGTCGACTTGTCCGAGTATCGAGCGGCACCGAGTCGCGGCGAGACCGTTGGGCGACAACTGGGTCGGCATGCATGAATTCCGCGATGACGAGTGTGGTCGCGCAGGTCAGGGGCCTGTACGGAGGCAACCACGCACATCGCCACGGATCGACCACGCGGGACCACACCAAGAGCACGGTCGGGAGCGACGCTGCGCGCACGCCACGGGAGGAGTCCATCAGTGCAACGGATCGAACGAGTGGGGCGCCGTGTCGCTGCGGTGATACCGCTGGTGGCAGCTGCCGTCGCGGCGTCAGTGACGACAGCGCCGTCAGCGCACGAGACGCCGGTGAGAGCGTTCGCGACAGCACCGATAGGGGCACCGGCTCCGGCGGTCAACCTGCCACGGGGTGGCGGTGCGGCCGCCGCATCGGCGGTAGGCAGGAATCAGGACACCGTCCGCATCGCCGTAGCGGCCGCCGCCGCAGCGCTGGATGAGGATGCGCTTCCGGCCGTCGGTCAGTTGCTGGTCGACGACGCGTTGTGCACGGCGGCCGTGGTGGCGTCGTCGAGCGGGCGGATGGCGGTGACGGCGGCCCACTGCGTGTACGTCCCCGCGGCGACGGAGCGGATGCCCGACGTCGCCGACGGCCGCGAGCCAGGCTGGGCCGACGAGGTCATGTTCGTCCCGGCCCGCTCCGGCGACGACGCCCCCCACGAGGTGTGGGAAGCGGAGCGGATGTGGGTCGACCGGGCCTGGCGGTCGAACGCGTCGCCGGAGGTCGACGTGGCGTTCCTGGAGCTGCGCGACACGTCCGCGGGCACCGCGCAGGAGGTGCTGGGAGCGCTCGGGATGCGATTCGACGACAGCGCAGGCGAGCAGCAGCCGACCGGTGAGGGCATGGCGTGGCCGACGGTGGACGTGCTGGGCTACCCGAGCGCGGCGCCGTTCGACGGGACGCGGCTGCGCAGCTGCGACCAGGTGTCCACAGACCAGGGCTGGCCCGGGTTGTTGGAGGCGCGGTGCGGGTTGACCCGCGGCGCGTCGGGTGGGCCGTGGGTCGTGCCCGACCGGGGGTGGTGGTCGGTGGTCGCGGTCACGAGCTACTTGTCGTGGGACCGGTCAGGGATGCTGGGCGGGGTGCGGCTCGGCGCGGTCGCCGAGCGGTTGTGGCGCGCGGCCGACGAGGCCGCGGG
>JAPLAT010000236.1 GCA_026393175.1 Pseudonocardiales bacterium | reverse complement strand
GGCCCCCACGGTGCGCGAGTGGGGGCTTGCGCGCGCCGGAGGCGGGATCCGGACCCCGACTGGGGCGCATCCAGCCCCCGACTCGCGCACTTCGACACCCCGACTCGCGCGCACCCGGGCCCCGACTCGCGCACTGCCAGGCCCCGACTCGCGGGGGTTCGCCCGGGGCGAAATCCGACGGGGGCGGAGCGTCGCGCAGCGGTGTAACGTCGTAATCACTGCAACACAGTGATGGAGGACGTGATGACGGGACGCATGCACCGGGGCTGGCCGGGGACCGGGCGGGGCGGGCGCGGGCCGGGGCGCGGGGGCTGGCAGCAGGCCGACCTCCCCGACGCCGCCGACGCGACGGCCTGGTTCCACGGCCGGCTGCCCGACGGCTGGTTCACCGGCGCCCCCGAGGTGACGGTGGACCGCGAGGAGATCCTCGTCGTCGGCGAGCTGCCGGGGGTCGACGGCGATTTCGCCGACACCGAGCCGGGCCGGGCCGACCGGGCCGCGGCCGTGGCGGGCCGGATCTCCCGCTTCCGCGAGCAGACCCGCGAGGAGCGGATCGAGATCGCGCGCCAGGCCGAGCACCGCTACGGGCGCAAGGTCGCCTGGGGCGCGCGCATCGGGGAGACCGTGGAGCTGTTCACCGTCGCCTCGGTGCCGGTGATGACGCGGCTGCGCCAGCCGGAGCGGATCGTGCTCGACACGCTCGTCGACTCCGGCGTGGCCCGCTCGCGGTCCGATGCGCTGGCCTGGGCCGTCCGGCTCGTCGGGCAGCACGCCGACGAGTGGCTGGCCGAGCTCCGCGCCGCCATGGCCAAGGTCGACGACCTGCGGGCGAAGGGTCCGACCCCGGGCGACGCCGAGTAGGCACCCCGCTGCGCCCCGCCCCCTCCGGGCGCTACCGTCGCGCACGCCGCGACCGACCGGAGAGGGGGCGAGGTGGCCGCACGTCCGTCGGTCCTGCTCGTCGAGGACGACCCGCGCATCGCGTCGTTCGTCGTGCGGGCGCTGGGGGCCTCCGGGTTCGCCGTCGACTGGGTCGCCACCGCCACCGAGGGGCTGGAGCGGCTGGCCGCAGGCCCGGTCGCCGTCGGGGTGCTCGACCTCAACCTCCCCGACATGGACGGCCTGGAGCTGCTGCGCCGGATCCGCGAGGACGCCGCTCCGGTCCGGGACCTCCCGGTGATCATCGTGACGGCCCGCACGGACCCGGCCGACCGGGAGACCGCGCAGGCCCTCGGGGTGCGCGCCTACCTGCGCAAACCGTTCCCGCTCGGGGAGCTGCTCGGCGCGGTGCGGGCGGCGGCGGAGGGGTCGGCGGCGGAGGGGTCGGCGGACGGCGGGTTCGACTGCGCCGCCGACGGGCCGGCCGCCACCGGCTGACGCACCGGCACGACGATCTCCACCCGCGCCCCCGGGCCGCCGGGCACGACGCGGGCCCGCCCGCCGTGCGCCTCGGCGATCGCGGCGACGATGGAGAGCCCCAGCCCGCTGCCGCCCGCGTGCTCGGACCCCTTGACGAACCGGCCGAAGATCCGTTCGGCGTCCTCGGCGGGGACGCCGGGGCCGGCGTCGTGCACCCACAGCCGGGCCGTGCCGTCCGCCACCGCGGACCCGATCCGGACCGGCGTGCCCGGCGGGGTGTGCCGGCAGGCGTTCTCGGCCAGCTGCACCATCGCCTGGGTGAGCCGCTGCCCGTCGGCGACCACGACCGCGTCCGCGCACGCGTCGAGCAGCCACGGACGCTCGCACAGCACGGTGGCCTTGCGGTGGACGTCGCGGGTCAGCTCGCCCAGGTCGACGGGCGCGGTGGCGAGGAAGCCCGGCCGCTCGGAGCGGGCGAGCAGCAGCAGCTCGTCGACGATGCGGTTCATCCGCTCGATCTCACCGACGATCAGCGCGATCGTGTCGCTGCGCTCGGTGGCGTCGGGCAGCAGCTCCAGCAGCTCGACGTGCCCGCGGATGACGGTCAGCGGGGCCCGCAGCTCGTGGTTGGCGTCGTCGAGGAACCGGCGCTGGGTGGCGAACGCCCGTTCCAGGCGGGCCAGCATGTCGTTGAAGGCCCGCGCGATCCGGGACGCCTCGTCGGTGCCGCGCACCGGGATGCGCCGGGTCAGGTCCGTGCCGGAGATCGTCTGCGCGGTGTCGGCGAGCGCGCCGAGCGGGCGCAGGACGCGCCCGGCGAGCCCGAGCCCGATGAGCGAGGCGAGGGCGATCGTGCCGAACTGGGTGAGCGCCTGCGCCGCGACCGCCGCGTCGATCTCCGCGCGCTCCGCGGCGGGGTAGTTGACCACCATGAGCAGCCCGGGCGCGCCCCGGCCGGCCAGCGGCAGGGCGGAGTACCGGATCTCGCCGACCGGCGTGCGCAACGCCCCGGTCCGCGGCGCGGTGAGCGTGAGCCAGTAGTCGACGGCGTCGGCGAGCTGGTCGGACGGCACGGCGTCCGGCGCCGCCTCGGAGCGGTGCAGGACGGGGCCGCGGAACGCGAGCAGCGTCTCGCCGTCGTCGGGCACCTCGCGGGCGAAGTAGATGTCGAACACGGCCGTCAGGTCGCCGTCGAACGGCTGCCCGGTGCGCGGGTTGAGCCCGTCCGCGAGCAGCTCGAACTCCTCGGTCTCGCGTTCCAGCGCGACGGAGATCTCCTCGTCGAGCCGCTGGAGCAGGGCGCTGCGCAGCAGCCCGATCGACACCGCGGAGGACCCGGCGAGCAGGACGAGCACGGCCGCGAGGATGCGGACCCGCATGCTGCCCAGCGGGCCCTGCCAGTGCGGCCGCGCGCCGTCCGCGGGGAGGGTCACCTCAGGCCGGGTGGGAGGCCTGGCGGCTGCCGACCAGCCGGTACCCGGCTCCGCGCACGGTCTCGATGCGCTCGGGCCCGATCTTCTGGCGCAGCGCCGCGATGTAGACGTTGACGACGTTGCTGGTGGGGTCGAACGAGTACCCCCAGACCCGGGACAGCAGCTGGGCGCGGGAGAGCACCTGGTCGGGATGGCGCAGGAACGTCTCCAGCAGCCCGAACTCGCGGCTGGTCAGGTCGACGTCGTGGCCGCCGACCGTGGCCCGGCGGGTGAGCAGGTCGAGCTCGAGGTCCCCCGCGACGAGCCGGCTGCCCGTCGCGCCGTCGTCGCGGCGCAGGCGGACCCGCAGCCGCGCCAGCAGCTCCTCGAACCGGAACGGCTTGACCAGGTAGTCGTCCGCGCCGCCGTCGAGGACGTCGACGACGTCCCGCTCGGCGGGGTGGCCGGTCATGACCAGCACCGGGAGCCTGCTGCGGCGCGCCCGCAGCTCGCGCAGCACGCCGAACCCGTCGCCGTCGCCGAGGACGAGGTCGAGGAGCACGACGTCGAACTCGCCGGAGAGGGCCAGCTCGCGGCCCGTGCGGGCGTTGTCGGCGACGGTCGTGGAGTACCCGGCGGCGCGCAGCCCGCGCCCGACGAACCGGGTGATGAGGGGGTCGTCGTCGACGATCAGGACGCTGGTCACCGGGATGCCTCCGCCTCCACCCGTGGCGCGGACCGCCATGGGCGACCGGTGTCTCGCGGGCGGTGCCACGATCGTTACGCACCGTCGCATTCGGGCGGACTTCTCCCGTCCCGTCCCCCGCGTCCGGTACAACCGTCGCCGACAGGGGAGGCGGCCGATGGCGGACACCACCACGGGACGGCGCGGGCCCGCCCGCCGGGTCCGGGTGCGGATCGCGGTCGCCTACGCGGTGCTGCTGCTGGCCACGGCCGCGGCGGCGGCGTTCGCGATCCGCGAGGTCCTGCTGCTGCAGCTGGAGAACCGGGTCGAGAGCGCGCTGGCGCAGGAGCTGTCGGAGTTCAACCGCTACCTGCTCTTCGCCGCGGAGCCGGCCGCCGCCCGGCCCGACCCCACCCTCTCGGGGGCCTTCGACCTGTACCTGAGCCGCAACGTCCCGTCGCGCGAGGAGGCGTTCGTCGCGTTCGTCGACGGCGAGCTGTACCGCTCGGCGCTCTCGCGCTTCCCGGTCGACGGAGTGCCGCCCGACGTCGTCGCCCGGTTCACCGACCCGGACGCTGCCCCCGACGACCTGCCCGCGGGCCGGTTCGACACCGTGGAGGGGCCGGGGTTCTACCGGTCGCTGCCCGTCCAGCTGGGGGTCGAGTCGGGCGTGTTCGTCGTGATGGTGCTCCCGCTCGACGAGTTCGCCGGGATCACGCTGGTGCAGGTCTTCGGCGCCGCGGGCGTGCTGGGCGTGCTGCTCGTCGCCGCGGCGGGGGCCTGGGTGATCGTGCGCCGCCTCCTGGGCCCGGTCGAGCTGCTCACCGAGACCGCCGAGCAGATCTCCCGCTCCGACCTGGACCGGCGCATCGACGTCCGGGGCACGGGGCAGGCCGCCGACATGGCCCGCACGTTCAACGCGATGCTCGATCGCATCGAGGCGGTGTTCCGCGCGGAGCGGGAGTTCGTCCGCGACGCCAGCCACGAGCTGCGGGTGCCGGTCACGGTCTGCATGGGCAACCTCGAGGTGCTGGCCCTGGAGCTGGGCCAGGACGGCGACGACGCCGCCGACCACCGCGCCACGATCGCGCTGGTCACCGACGAGCTGAGCCGGATGGGCCGGATCGTGGACGACCTGCGCCTGCTCGCCGACGCCGGGCTGGGCGACTTCCTCCAGCCCGAGGACGTGGACCTCGGCGTGCTGCGTGACGACCTGCTGGCCAAGGCGCGGGTGCTGGCCCCGCGCACCTGGCTCGCGGAGGGCGGCGCCGCCGGGACGGCGCGGGCCGACCGGCACCGGCTCACCGAGGCGGTGATGAACCTGGCCGACAACGCGGTGCGGCACACCGGCCCGGGCGACGAGATCGCGATCGGGGCGGACGTCAGGGACGGCGAGGTGCTGCTGTGGGTGCGCGACGCGGGCGCGGGGGTGGCGCCCACCGACCAGGCCCGGATCTTCGACCGCTTCCGGCGCGGCTCGGGCGCCTACCGGGCCTACCGCGGGTCGGGACTCGGCCTGTCGATCGTCAAGGTGATCGCGGAGGCGCACGGCGGGCGGGTGACGCTGGACAGCACGCCCGGCGCCGGGTCCACGTTCACCCTCCGGCTGCCGTTGCGCCCGTGACCGTTCCGAGACCTCATCGCCGTCTCATCGTCGCCTCATCCGCCGGGCGGATCCTGCATAAGCGTCCTTTCACCTCGTCCTGACGAGGGACTGACGGGTCCGCAGGAGCCTCGTCCTCGACGAGCGCGCGGTCGTGCGCGCCTTCGAGTGGCCGAGGTGTGCGATGACGGTGACGCTGACCGAGCGACCCCTGCCGGACGGGCCCGAGCCGGCCCCGCGGCGGAGGCGGCTGCGCTGGCTGGTGGTCGGCGGGACGGCGGTCCTGCTGGCCCTGGTGCTCGCGGTCGTGTTCGCGTCGTCCTCCGCGCTGGCGGTCTCGCACCGCGTCGACACCACGGCGGACGCGCCCGACGTGGCCCCCGGAGACGGGGTGTGCGCCACCGCCGCGGGCGAGTGCTCGCTGCGCGCGGCGATCCAGGAGGCCAACGCGACGATCGTGGCCGACCAGATCGTGTTGCCGGCGGGGACCTACACCCTGACGGTGCCCCCGGCGGGGGCGAACCTGGCCGAGTCCGGTGACCTCGACGTCACCCGGCCGCTGACGATCACCGGCGACGGGCGTGCGGCCACGCGCATCGACGCCGGCGGTCTGGACCGCGTCCTGGAGCTGCACGGCACGGCCGGCAACGTCACGCTCACCGGGCTCACGCTCACCGGCGGCGCCACCGCCGAGGCAGGCGGCGCGCTGCTCAACGGCTCGACCGGGCTGGTCCGGCTGCTCCAGTCCACGGTCAGCCGCAGCACCGCCGTCGAGGCGGGCGGCGGGATCATGACCGGCGGCGACAACGGCCCCGGCCGCCTGGAGCTCGTCGACTCGACCGTCTCCGGCAACGCGACCGAGGCCGAGGGCGGCGGCATCCACCTGGCGCTCGGCTCCCTCGTGCTCCGCTCCACCGAGGTCTCGGGCAACTCCGCCCGCGGCGGCGGCGGGATCTTCAACGGCGGCGAGGTCGGCCAGACCGGCGTGCCGAGCCGCGTCGACCTCGTGACGGCGCGGGTCGTGGGCAACACCGCGCTCGCGGGCGGCGGCGGCGTCGCGAGCGACGGAGAGGGCACGCTCGTGTCCACCGGGTCGACGTTCACCGGCAACACCTCCCACGGCGACGGCGGCGCGGTGCACAGCGGCTCCAAGGCGACGCTGACGATCACCGGCGGCACGGTCGCGGAGAACCTCGCCAACGGCGAGGGCGGCGGCGTGTGGTCCGGCGGCGAGCGCGCCACCACGATCGACGGCACCGGCTTCCGGGACAACGTCGCCGGCGGCACGGTGGTCGACGAGACCGGCGCCCCGGTCGCGGGCGACGGCGGCGGGGGTGGGCTCGCCACGGCGGGCGGCCCGGTCACGGTGCGGCGCGCGACGTTCGAGGGCAACTCCGCCGTCGGCGAGGGCGGCGGCATCCTGCTGGGCGGCATCGGTGCCACCCAGGTCACCGACACCGCGGTGCTGGGCAACCGCTCCTCCGCGGGCGGCGGCGGCATCGAGAACGCGGCCGGCCGCGTGACCCTGCTGCGCGTCCAGGTCACCGACAACACCGCCGTCGCCGACGGCGGCGGCATCGAGAACAACGGCAGCGGCGCGTTCACCCTCGACCGCTCCACCGTCGCGCGGAACACCGCGGAGAACGGCGGGGGCCTGGCCAACGCCGCGGACGGCACCGTCAAGGTCGTCGCGACGACGATCTGGGACAACCGCGCGCTGGCCGGCGGCAGCGACGACGCCGGGCTCGGCGGCGGCGTGTACGGCCTCGGCGACGCCGGCGCCGTCTACGAGAACTCCACGATCACCGGCAACTACGCGCAGGTGCGCGGCGGCGGCCTCTACACCGACGCCGACGCCGGGGTCCGCGTCCTGCAGACGACGATCTCGGGCAACAGCGCCCCGGCCGCGTCCGGCGTCGGCGGGGAGGTCACCTCGGTGAACCTCCCGGTGCAGCCGAGCACGTCCGTGCTGTTCCGCAACTCCATCCTCGGCGGCAACCTGCTGTCCCCGAACTGCAACTTCGCCGTCGGTTCGGAGGGCGGCAACCTCGAGGACGGCGACTCCTGCTCCCTCCGCGGCCCCCGTGACCGGGCCGGTGCCCCGACCGCGGGCCTGGACGCCGTCGCCGACAACGGCGGCGACACGATGACCATGCACCCGCAGGACGGCACGTTCGCGATCGACGGCGGCGTCGCCCCCTGCACACCCACCGACCAGCGCGGCGTCCCCCGCCCGCGGAACGTCGGCTGCGACATCGGCGCGGTGGAGTCCGAGGGCCCGTTCGCCCCGGCCGACACCGTCGACCCCGACACCCAGTACCTGACCGGCCCGGTGATGGACACCGAGGCCACGTCGGTCTTCACCTTCCGCGGCATCGACGACGCGACGGCCGCGGACGAGCTGCTCTTCGAGTGCCGCCTGCTGGAGTTCGACCCGCTCGAGCCCCCGGAGCCGGTCGACCCGACCGAGCCGGTGCCGCCGGAGGAGCAGTTCGTGGGCTGCCCGAACCCGTGGCAGGTCCCGCTCGTCGAGGACGGCACGTTCCGCTTCGAGGTGCGCGCGATCGACCGCGCGGGCAACGTCGACGAGACGCCGGCCCGGTACGACTTCACGATCGCCGTGGACGTCACCCCGCCCGACACGCAGGTGCTCGACGGCCCGGCGGACCCGAGCCCGGTCGGCGTCGCGAACTTCACGTTCGCCGGCACGGACGACGCCACCGACCCGCGGTTCCTCGAGTTCGAGTGCCGCCTCGACAGCACCGACCCGACGGCGTGGCTGGAGTGCACCAACCCCGCGGTCTACGCGAACCTGACGCCCGGCCCGCACACCTTCCAGGTCCGCGCGACCGACCTCGGGGACAACGTCGACCCGACGCCGGCCACCGTCACCTGGACCGTCGCGCCGCCCGCCGACTGCGACGCCGCGAACATCACGCTGCTCCCGACCGAGGACGCGCACGTCGACGAGGGCTTCGTCGTGGAGAACTTCGGCGCCGCCGAGGCACTGACCGTGCGCTCGGCCGCCCCCGGCCAGGACGCCCGCGCCTTCGTGCGCTTCGCGCTGCCCCAGGACGGGCCGGAGTGCGCGGTCGAGTCGGCCACCCTGCGCCTGCACGGCGAGGGCGACGCCGGCCGCACGCTGATCGCCGCGCCCGTCGCCGGTGCCTGGGCCGAGGACCAGGTCACCTGGAACACCCAGCCCGGCGTGACCGCGGCCGCCCCGGCCACTGCGACGTCCGGCACCGGCTACCGCGAGTGGGACGTCACCGCGCACGTCGCCGCGATGCTCGCCGGCACCGCGCCCGACCAGGGCTGGCGCGTCTCGGACTCCGCCGAGGAGGGCGACGGTGCCGAGCAGGCGTTCACCTCGTCCGAGGCCGTCGCGCTGCCGCCGACGCCCCCGCAGCTCGTGCTGCGCTTCGCCGCCGCTGGCACCCCGCCCCCGGTGCCGCCGGCGCCCGCCGCGGCCCCGACGACCGTCACGTGCGGCCAGGTCATCACCGAGAGCACGACGCTCGCCGGTGACGTCACCGGCTGCCTCGGTGAGGGCATCGTCATCGGTGCCCCGGACGTCCTGCTGGACCTCAACGGCTTCACCGTCCGCAGCGGCCTGGTCGTCGAGCCGGGCCAGGAGGAGGGCATCCCCGCCGGCATCCGCAACAGCGGGCACCGCAACGTGATCGTCACCGGCGGCACGGTGGAGGGCTTCGGCTTCGGCGTGCAGCTCACCGCGGGCACGACCTGGACGACCGTCGAGGACATGACGCTGCTGCGCAACGTCATCGCCGGCGTGCAGCTCGCCGACGCCGACGACGGGCGCAACGGCAACACCGTGCGCGACAACGACATCCGGCTCAACGGCACCGGCATCGAGGTGCTCGCGGGGTCGGAGAACAGCACGTTCACCGGCAACACCCTGACCGGGAACCTCGGGCTCGCGATGTACCTCTACGAGTCCTCGGGGCACCTGATCGAGGCGAACACGGTCAGCGGCCTCACCGGCGACCCGCTGCTCGACTCCGACGGCGGCATCGAGCTGGAGTCGTCGAGCCGCAACCGGATCCTGGCCACCACCCTGTCCGACACCGGCGACGCCGCGATCCACCTGCGCGAGGGCTCGAACGACAACCTCGTGCAGGGCAACCTGGTGACCCGGTCCAGCGACTCGGGCATCACGGTGGACGCCTCCGACGGCAACGAGGTGATCGGCAACCGCGTCTACACCTCGGGCGGCGCGGCCGTCGACATCGGCGACGCCACCGGGGGCACGGTCGTGGACAACGACCTGCGCTTCAACCCCGGCGGCATCGGGATCGCCGGTTCCACCGACGTACTGGTCGAGGGCAACGACGTGTCCGGCGCGAACGGCGCCGGCATCGGGGTCGAGGGCGGCGCGAGCCACCGGATCGTCGGCAACACCGCCGACGACACCGGCGCCGAGGGCATCTCGGTCGAGGCCGAGAACCTCGACGCCAACGGCCTGCCGATCCTCGGCGTGCTCGTCGAGGGCAACACCGCCAACGGCAACGGCGCGAGCGGCATCTCCGTGGCGGGCGCCGGGCACACCGTCACCGGCAACGCCGCGCACCACAACCTCGCGTTCGGCATCTCCGCCGCCGACGGCACGATCGACGGCGGCGGCAACACCGCCACCGGCAACGGCGAGGCGCTGCAGTGCGTCGGCGTCGTCTGCGGGATCGGCACCCCGCCGCCCCCCGGCGCTGCCGACATCGAGCGGCCCGAGACCCAGATCGTGACGACGCCCGCGAACCCGAGCAGCGCGCTGTCGTCGGCGGTCTTCACGTTCACCGGCACCGACAACGCCGCGCCCGCCGAGGCGCTGCGCTTCGAGTGCCGGCTGGACGCGCCGCCGGACCCGCCGTTCACCCCCGAGCCGCCCGCACCGGGCGAGCCGGTGGACTTCCCGTCCGGGGAGGGCTGGACCGAGTGCTCGAGCGGCATCACCTACCCGTTCCTGCCCTCGGGCGAGCACCGCTTCGAGGTGCGCGCCGTCGACCCGGCCGACCTGTTCGACGGCACCCCCGCCGTCTTCACCTGGCAGGTCATCGCGGCCGCGCCCGGCCCGGACGCGGTGCCGCCGAGCACCACGCTGGTGTCGACGCCCGCCGATCCGAGCTCCGACGCCGTCGCCCGGTACACGTTCCGGGGCAGCGACAACGCCACGCCCGGGCCGAACCTGACCTACCAGTGCAGCCTCGACGGGGCGGCGTTCGCGCCCTGCGTCAGCCCGCTGACGTTCACGACGCTGCCGCTGGGCCCGCACACGTTCGCCGTGCGCACCGTCGACGCGCAGGGCAACGCGGACCCGACGCCGGCCACGCACTCCTTCGTGCAGCTGCCGCCGCCGCCGGACACCGCGGCGCCGGACACGGTCCTGGAGCTCACCCCGGACCCGACCACCGTCGCCACCACCGCGGCGTTCGAGTTCTCCGCCACCGAGGAGAACGTCACCTACGAGTGCCGGCTGGACACCGCGGCGTTCGCGCCGTGCACCTCGCCGGTCAGCTACGCCGACCTCGCCACCGGGGCGCACGTGTTCGCGGTGCGCGCGGTCGACCTGGCCGGCAACGCCGACGGCACGCCCGCCGAGTTCGCGTGGACGGTCACCGCGGCGCCGGTGGAGGCCGCGCTGCCGTGCGGCGCCGTCGTCACCGTCAGCACCCGGCTCACCGAGGACCTGCTCGACTGCCCCGGTGACGCGCTGGTCATCGGCGCCGACGCGATCACCCTCGACCTCGGCGGCGTGACCGTCGACGGCACCGGGATCGGCGCGGGCGTCCGCAACCCCGGCTTCGACGCGGTCACCATCACCAACGGGTTCCTGCAGGAGTTCGTCGACGGTGTCGCGCTCGACGCGGGCACGACCCGCACCATCGTGTCCGACCTGACCGTGCAGCTCGCCGAGCAGGCGGGCGTCACGCTCACCAACGCCGACGACGGCGTCGCCGGCAACACCGTGCGCACCTCGACCTTCGCCGGCAACGGCTCCGGCGTGCTGCTGCAGGCCGGGTCCCAGGGCTCGACGATCAGCGGCAACGTCGTGGCCGGCAGCGCGGGCCCCGGCCTGCAGGTGCTCGGCTCGCCGGGCAACACGATCGCCGACAACGACGTCACCGGCTCCAGCGACGCCGGGTACGTGATCGAGGCCTCGCCGGACACCGTGCTCACGGGCAACTCCGCGGGCGGCAACTCCGACGCCGCGGTGATCATCGAGGCGGGCTCGCACCGCACCGTCGCCACGGGCAACACGGTGCTGGAGAGCGAGGCGGGCATCGACGTCGCCGAGTCGGCCGACGTGGTGCTGCGCGAGAACGTGCTCAACGGCTCCAGCGACAACGGCATCACCCTGGAGCTCGCCGACCGGGCGGTCGTCGAGGGCAACGACCTGCGCTTCAACGGCGGCGGCGTCGAGGTCTCCGAGTCCGCCGACGGCCGGATCGCGGGCAACGAGGCCAGCGAGAGCGGCGTCGGCATCCAGCTCGGGGACGGCGCGTTCCGGTTCGTCGTCTCCGGCAACACCGCCAGCGGCAACGAGGCGGGCGGCATCACCGTCACCGGCGGGGCCCCGGCCGGCTCGGGCAACCTCGTCGAGGACAACACGGCCGACGGCAACTCCGCCGACGGCATCTACATCGGCGCGGTCAGCCACATGATCCGCGGCAACTCCGCCAACGACAACGAGGGCTGGGGCATCTACGCCGCCCAGGGCGGCGTCACCGGCGTCAACGTCGACGGCGGGGGCAACCGCGCCCTGGGCAACGTCGAGCTGCCGCAGTGCTACAACGTCCGCTGCGACGGCGGCGCGCCGCTGCCCACCGACCAGGTGGTGCCGGAGACGGTGCTGCTCGACGGCCCGCCGTCGGTCACCACGTTCACCACGGCCACGCTGAGCTTCACCGGCAGCGACAACGCCTCGTCGGTGACGTTCCAGTGCCGGCTCGACGGCGCGGCGTTCGCGCCGTGCACCAGCCCGGTCACCTACTCCGGCCTCGCGGTCGGGACGCACTCGGTGACGATCCGCGCCGTCGACTTCTCCGGCAACGCGGACCCGACGCCGGTCGTCCACACGTGGACGGTCCAGGCCCCCGACCCGTTCCGGGCCCCGGTCACCACCATCACGTCCGCCCCGGACACCACGACCGTCAGCACCGCCGCCACGTTCACGTTCGCCGCGGACGAGGAGGGCGTCACCTTCACCTGCCGCCTCGACGGCGGGCCGGCCACCCCGTGCACCAGCCCGACCGGGTACTCCGGGCTGGCCGTCGGCACCCACGTGTTCGAGGTGGTCGGCACGGACCCGCAGGGCAACGTCGAGGCCTCGCCCGCGACGTTCACCTGGACGGTCGGGCCGCCGCCGGTGCCGGCGACGGTGAGCTGCGGGCAGACGCTCACGCAGAGCACCCGCCTGCTCAACGACCTGCTCGACTGCCCCGGCGACGGGCTCGTCGTCGCCGGTGACGGGATCACCGTCGACCTCGACGGGCACCTCGTCGACGGCATCGGGCTGGGCACCGGGCTGCTCGTCACCGGCGACGCCGTGACCGTCACCAACGGCACCGTCACCGAGTTCGACGACGGCGTCGGCGTCGGCGCCACCACCGGTGTCCTGGTCAGCGGCCTCACGCTGACGCTGAACCAGGAGGCGGGCGTCGCCCTGACCGGCGCGACCGGCACCATCGTGCGGGCCACCACCGTCGCCGAGAACCGGGACGGCATCGCGCTGCTCGCCGGGACGCAGGGCGCGCGGCTGATCGACAACACGATCACCGAGAACCCCGGCGCGGGCGTGCGCGTGGAGAACGGCCCGGGCAACAGGGTCGACGGCAACGCGATCACCGGGTCCAGCGAGGCCGGCGTCGTCGTCGAGGGATCGACGGGCACCGCGGTCGTCGGCAACACGCTCACCGGCAACAGCGCCGGCGGCGTGGCCGTCGACCTGGCCTCGCACGACACCGTCGTGGCCGACAACGTGATCGGGACGAGCGGCTCGTCCGGCATCGCGATCACCGACTCCGACCGCGTGCAGGTCGTCGCGAACACCGTCAGCGGCTCCGGCGGCGGGGCGGTCGAGCTGGAACTGGCCGACGACGGCCTGGTCCGCGCGAACGACCTGCGCGGCAACCCCGGTGGCATCGACCTCATCCAGTCCACGGGCAACCGGATCGAGGCCAACGACACCAGCGCCTCGTCGGGCACCGGCATCGCGCTGGAGGCCACGTCGATCGGCAACGAGGTCGTCGGCAACCGGTCCAACGCCAACTCGGGCGAGGGCATCTACATCGGCGACGCGGCCGCTGCCGGCACCGGCAACCTCGTGTAGGGCAACACCGCGAACCAGAACGGCGGCAACGGCATCACCGTCAACGCCGCGGTGCACACCATCCGCGGCAACACGGTCAGCGGGAACGACGGCTGGGGCATCTTCGCGGTCCCCGGCAACGTCGACGGCGGCGGCAACGCGGCCTCGGGCAACAGCGAGCCGGGGCAGTGCTCGGGCGTGGTCTGCGCGATCGCCCCGCCGCCCGGCGCGCCGAACACCGAGCTCGTGGAGCGCCCGGCGAACCCGACGAACAGCCGCAGCGCGCTGTTCACCTTCACCGGCACCGACGACACGACCGAGCTGGGCAACCTGGGCTTCCAGTGCCGGCTCGACTCGGTCGACGAGGCCGACTGGGTGGACTGCGAGAACCCGGCCGAGTACACGGTCGCCCCGGGTGACCACGTGTTCGAGGTCCGGGCCGTCGACGAGAACGAGTTCGTCGACCCCACGCCCGCCCGCTGGGAGTGGACCTACACGGCCCTGCCCCCTGGCGTCGCCCCGGTGGCCGCGGTCGGCGACATCCGCCCGGCACCGGAGACCCCGCTGCTGGAGGCCGCGTTCACGTTCACCGCGAACGAGCCCGACGTGACGTTCGAGTGCTCCCTCGACGGGGCGCCGTTCAGCCCGTGCGTGTTCGCCGTGGAGTACGAGTTCGAGGAGTTCCAGGTCGGCCCGCACACGTTCGCGGTCCGCGCCACGGACGTCGAGGGCAACGTCGGCCCGGTGGCGACCTACACCTGGACCATCCTCGGCCTGGTCACCACGATCACCGACGGTCCCGCGTTCGAGCCCGGCGCGCCGGGCGAGCCCGCGAGCGGTGGCGACACCACCGCGACCACGGCGACGTTCACGTTCGCGGCGAACGCCGCGGACGCCACCTACCGCTGCTCGCTCGACCTGGGTCCGTTCACGGCCTGCACCTCGCCGCGCACGTACTCCGGCCTCGCGATCGGCGAGCACCTGCTGCGGATCGTCGCCACCGACCCGGCGACGGGCCGGGAGGAGCTGGAACCGGCCGAGTACGAGTGGACGGTCATCAGCGGCACCGACGTCGCGCCGCCGGAGACGCAGATCCTCACGTCCCCGCCGACGACGACGCCGTCGGACCAGGCGACGTTCACGTTCACCGGGTCCGACGACCTGACCGCGCCCGCCGGGCTGGAGTTCGTCTGCGCGCTGGACGGCGGGGAGTTCCTGCCCTGCACCAGCCCGTGGACCTACCCCACCCCGGACGTCCCGGAGCCGCTGGAGCCGGACGTGCTGCACACCTTCGCGGTGGCCGCCGTCGACCTGGAGGGCAACGTCGACCCCACGCCGGACACCCGGTCGTGGACCTTCACCGGGGACACCACGGCTCCGGCCGTCGCGTTCCTCGCCACCCCGCAGGCGGCGACCGGCGCCACCACCGCGCTGTTCGCCTTCTCGGCCGACGACCCGTTCCCGGCGTTCGAGTGCGCCCTGAACGGCGCGGCCTTCGAGCCGTGCGGCTCGCCCGTCGAGCTGACGGGCCTGGAACCGGGGCCGCAGGTCTTCGCGGTGCGGGCCGCGGACCTCACCGGCAACACCGGTGCGGCCACGGAGTTCGCCTGGACGGTGGTCGGTGAGCCGCTCACGGCCTTCACCGCCACGCCGCCCGCGGCGGCCACCACCTCGACGGCGACGTTCGCGTTCGCCGCCGACCAGGCCGGCTCGACCTCCCTGTGCTCGGTGGACGGCGGCGCGTTCGCGCCGTGCACCTCGCCCGTGACGGTCACCGGGCTGGCGAGCGGCGACCACACGTTCGCGGTGCGCTCGGTGAACTCCTTCGGGGTCGTCGAGACCGAGCCGGTCGTGTTCGCGTGGACGGTCACGCTGCCGCCCCCGCCGGTCACGACGTTCTCGGCGCAGCCGGCGGCCACCACGGCCGACACCACGGCCACGTTCGTGTTCGCCGCGGACACGGCCGGGACGACGTTCGAGTGCGCGCTCGACGCGGCGGCGTTCGCGCCGTGCACCTCGCCGGTCACCGTGACCGGCCTCGCGATCGGCGAGCACGACTTCACCGTCCGCGCCACCGGCGCGGAGGGGCAGGTGGCGGCCCCGGTCGTCGTCGAGTGGGAGGTCCTCCCGCCCGACACCGTCGCCCCGGAGACGACGCTGGCCTCCGGCCCGCCCGCCTCCACGACGGCGACGACGGCCACGATCACGTTCGGGGCCACCGAGGCGGGCTCGACGTTCACCTGCGCGGTCGACGGCGGGGCGGCCCAGCCCTGCTCGTCGCCGCTCACGCTGACCGGGCTCGCCGTGGGCAGCCACGAGGTGCAGATCCGGGCCACCGACCCGGCGGGCAACGCCGACGCGTCGCCGCTGGTGATCGCGTGGACGGTCGCGGCACCCGCGCCGAGCTGCCCGACCGCGCCGGTCACGGCCAACGCGGTCGCCGACAGCTGGGTCCTGCAGGACTCCGCGGCGCAGAACTACGGCACGGACTCGGTCCTCAAGGTCGACTCCAAGTCCGGCGCCAACGCCCGCGCGCTCGTCCGGTTCGGGCTGCCCGCCCTGCCGGCCGGCTGCACGGTCACCGGCGCCACCCTGCGGCTCAACGCGGCGTCCTCGGTGAGCGGGCGCACGCTGCAGGCCCTGCCCGTCACCGGGTCGTGGGCGGAGAACACGGTCACGTGGGCGACCCAGCCCGCGACCGGGTCGCCCGCCGCGACCACGACCTCGGGCTCCGGCTACCGCCAGTGGACGGTGACCGAGCAGGTGCTGGCGATGTACTCCGGCGTGAACAACGGCTTCCTCGTCCGGGACGCCGCGGAGAACGCCGGCGGGCGCCTGCAGGGCTTCCGCAGCCGCGAGGACAGCAGCAACCGCCCGCAGCTGGTGATCACGTTCGGCCCGGGGTCGGGCCCGGGCGGCAGTACGCCGCCGCCCGCCGACACCACGGCGCCGGACACGGTCATCGGGTCCGGACCGGCCGCCACCACGACGTCGACGAGCGCGAGCTTCACGTTCTCCTCGACCGAGGCCGGCTCCACGTTCACCTGCGCGGTGAACGGCGGCACGGCGGTGGCCTGCACCTCGCCGCTGCAGCTCACCGGCATGGCGCCGGGGTCCTACACCCTCGCGGTGCGGGCCACCGACGCGGCGGGCAACGCCGACGCCACCCCGGCCACGTACGCGTGGACGGTCCAGGCGTCGACGACCCCGCCGCCGTCGGGGAGCTGCACGGCGACCCCGGTCACCGTCACCGCCGACCGGGACGCCTGGATCGAGGAGAAGGACCCGGGCAAGAACTACGGGACCGACTCGGTGCTCAAGGTGCGCGCCAAGCCGGGCGAGCACTCCCGGGCCCTGGTCCGGTTCGCGCTGCCTGCCGTGCCCGCGGGCTGCCAGATCGTCGGCGCGGAGCTGCGGGTGCGCGACGGCTCGCCGGTCGGCGGGCGCACCATCGGGGTGCTGCGGGTGAACGGCGCGTGGACCGAGTCCGGCGTCACCTGGGCCAACCAGCCGGCGACCACCGGCGGCGCGGTCACCGCGGTCACCCCGTCGGGGGCGGCCACGATGACCTGGGACGTCACGGCGATGGTGCAGGCGCAGGCCACGGGGACCAACCACGGGTTCCTGCTGCGCGACATGAGCACCACCGGCGACGCGGAGCAGGGCTTCCACGCCAGGGAGAAGGCTCCCGACGCGCCCCCGCAGCTGGTGGTCACGTTCGGGCCCGCTTCGTGAGGTCGGTTCTCACGCGGCCCTTCCGGCGGCTTCACCTGCGCCGGGCAGTCTCGACGGGGGAGTGGCGGCCGGGTGGGCCGCCCCTCCCGGCCCGGGAGCGGCGGCACACCCCTCCGCCCCCGCTCCCGGGTCCGGCCGGGGTGCGCGCCGCGCCCCCCGCGGAGCGGGCCGACCCGCTCCCCGTCGGCCCCCTCCCGGGGCCGTGGCGGCGCCACCCCGGCCGCACGGGCCTCGCCGTCGCCGCGACCGTCGT
>JAPLAT010000106.1 GCA_026393175.1 Pseudonocardiales bacterium | reverse complement strand
TCCATGGTCGTCTACGGCGAGGGCCGCTACGACTGCCCGGAGCACGGGCGCGTCGCCCCCGGCGCCCGCGCCCTCACCGACCTCGACGCCGGCCGGTACGAGCCGGCGTGCCCGGCCTGCGGGCGCGACCTGGTGCCCGGCCTGGTCGGCGAGGACGCCCCGCTGGACCCGCGCAGCACCTACGCCGCGACGAAGGCCGCCCAGGAGTTCCTGGCCTCGGCGTGGGCGCGGCAGACCGGCGGCACGGTGTGGTCGCTGCGCTACCACAACGTCTACGGCCCGCGGATGCCCCGCGACACCCCCTACGCCGGGGTGGCGTCGATCTTCCGGTCCGCGCTGGAGCGCGGCGAGCCCCCGCGGGTGCTGGAGGACGGCCGGCAGCGCCGCGACTTCGTCCACGTCACCGACGTGGCGGCGGCGAACGCGCTGGCGCTGGCGGTCCCGCCGCCCGCGCCCGGGCTGACGGCGCTCAACGTCTGCTCCGGGGAGCCGCACACGATCGGCGACCTCGCCCGGGAGCTCGCGGCCGCGACCGGCGGCCCGGAGCCCGTGGTGGTCGGCGGGGCCCGTCCCGGCGACGTCCGGCACGTGGTGGCCGACCCGGCACGGGCCCGGGCGCTGATCGGCTTCCGCGCCGCCACGTCCTTCGCCGACGGAGTGCGCGCCTTCGCCACGGATCCGCTGCGTGCCCCCTCCCGCACCTGACGTCACGCTCTCGTAAGGCCGAACGGCCGCCGGAACGCCGCCCGGCGGCCGAAGATCAGGACGTGAGCGGCTCCCCCCAGATCGTGCTGCCCTGCCTGGACGAGGCGCAGGCCCTGCCGTCCGTGCTCGCCGGCCTGCCCGCAGGCTGGCCCGTCCTGGTCGTCGACAACGGCTCCACCGACGGCACCGCGGACGTCGCCCGGTCGCTCGGGGCGGACGTCGTCGTCGAGCCGCGCCGCGGGTACGGGGCGGCGGTCCACGCCGGGCTGGTGGCGGCGCGGACCGAGGTGGTGGCCGTCCTCGACGGCGACGGGTCGCTCGACGCGGAGGTCCTGCCCGCGATGGCCGCGACGGTCGCCGACGGCCGCGCCGACCTCGCCGTGGGGCGGCGGGTGCCGGTGTCGGCCGGGGTCTGGCCCTGGCACGCCCGCGCCGGAAACGCGCTGATCGCCGCCCTGCTGCGCCGCCGCGGCGTCCCGGTCCACGACATCGCGCCGATCCGGGTGGCCCGCCGGCAGGCGCTGCTCGACCTCGCGGTGGCCGACCGCGCCTTCGGCTACCCGCTGGAGCTGCTGCTGCGGGCGGGAGCGGCGGGGTGGCGGATCGCCGAGTCCCCCGTGGCGTACCGGGCCCGCGCGGGCGGGCGGTCGAAGGTGTCCGGCTCGGTGCGCGGCACCGTGCGGGCCGCGCGGGACATGACCGGGCTGCTCCGGTGAGCGGCGTGACCCTCGTCGTGCTCGCCAAGGCCCCCGAGCCCGGCCGGGTGAAGACCCGGCTGTGCCCGCCGGCGACCCCCGCGGAGGCCGCGCACCTGGCCGCCGCCGCGCTCCTCGACACCCTCGACGCCGCCCGCGCCGTCCCCGGCGCGACGGTGCTCGTCGCGCTCACTGGCGACCTGGCCCGGGCGGCCCGGTCCGGCGAGCTGACGGCCGCGCTGCGCGGCACCGCCGTCGTCGCCCAGCGCGGAGACGGGCTCGGCGAGCGCATCGCCGCAGCTCACGCCGACGCCGCCGCGCTCGCACCGGGCGTGCCGTCCCTGCAGGTCGGCATGGACACCCCCCAGCTCGACGGCCCGCTGCTCGCCGGAGCGGCCGCGCGGCTGCACCGGAAGGCTGGGCCGGACGCCGTCCTCGGCCCGGCGTCCGACGGCGGGTGGTGGGCACTGGGCCTGCGCGACCCCCGGCACGCCGCGCTCGTCGCCGGGGTGCCGACCTCGCGCACCGACACCGGCGAGCGCACCCTCGACGCGCTGCGCGCCGGCGGGCTGCGCGTGGAACTGCTCACCGAGCTGCGCGACGTCGACACCGCGGCCGACGCCGTCGCCGTGGCCGCCGCGGCCCCGCACTCCCGCCTCGCGGCCGCGGTGGCCGCGCTGCCGTGCCTGAACACGGTCGTGCGGTGCTGACCGTCGTCCCCGGGTTCGACGCGGCACTGTCCGGGTCGACCGCCCGGCTGCGACGCAGCGACGGCGTCGAGGTCGAGCTGGCCGTCGCCCGCTGGCACGACCCCGCCTCCGAGGGCGACGGGTGGCTGCTCGACCGGTGTTCCGGCGCCGTGATCGACCTGGGCTGCGGCCCGGGCCGACTCGTGGAGGCCCTGCTGGGTCGCCGGCTGCCGGCCCTGGGCGTGGACGCCTCAGCGGCCGCCGAGGCGCTGTGCCGGCGTCGCCGGGCCCCCATGGTCCGCCGCGACGTGTTCGCGCCGCAGCCCGCCGAGGGCTGCTGGGACCACGTCCTGCTCGCCGACGGCAACATCGGCATCGGGGGCGACCCGGTGCGGCTGCTCCGGCGGGCCGCGGCGCTGCTGGCGCCCGGCGGCACCGTACTGGTGGAGACCGATCCCGACCCGGGGATGTGGTGGCGGGGCAGCGTGCAGGTGTGCACCGCCGACGCCGAGGGCGCCGCGGTGCCGTGGGCGTGCGCCGGGGCGGACGCGCTGACCCGGCTGGCCCCTCGGGCCGGGCTGGTGCGGACCGGCGGGCTCGCCGGTCCGCGCAGCTTCGTCGAGCTCAGGCGGAGCTGACGCCCGCGGTCCGGGCGGCCAGGGGCAACGTGAGGGTGAACCGGCAGCCGGGCCCGTGGTTGGCCACGTCCAGCGCGCCGCCGTGCGCCTCGGCCAGGGCCCGGGCGATCGCCAGCCCCAGGCCCGCCCCCGAGTCGGGGCCGGGGGTACGGGC
>JAPLAT010000082.1 GCA_026393175.1 Pseudonocardiales bacterium | reverse complement strand
GGACACCGGCCGCAGCACCACGGGATGGCCGTACGTGCGCCCGTCGCCCTGCACGCCCACGCTGCGCACGTCGGCCAGCAGCACCACCGGGCACTGCCAGATCTCGCCGTCCAGCCCGGCGTAGGTGAGCTCCTCGCGGGCGATGGCGTCGGCGGCGCGCAGCGTCTCCAGCCGGTCGCGGGTGACCTCGCCGATGATCCGGATGCCCAGCCCCGGCCCGGGGAACGGCTGGCGCCCGACGATCGCGGCCGGCAGCCCGAGCTCGGCCCCGACGCGGCGGACCTCGTCCTTGAACAGCGCGCGCAGGGGCTCCACCAGGGCGAACTCGATGTCGTCCGGCAGCCCGCCGACGTTGTGGTGGCTCTTGATGGTCGCGGTGCCCGACCCGCCCCCGGACTCGACGACGTCCGGGTAGAGCGTGCCCTGCACGAGGAACCCGACGTGCTCCTCCGCGGCCACCTCGGCCGTCGCGGCCTCGAAGACGCGGATGAACTCCCGCCCGATGATCTTGCGCTTCTCCTCGGGGTCGGTGACGCCCGCGAGCGCGCCGAGGAAGCGGTCGGCGGCGTCGACGGTGTGCAGGGTCGCGCCGGTGGCGGCGACGAAGTCGTGCTCGACCTGCTCCCGCTCCCCCGCCCGCAGCAGCCCGTGGTCGACGAACACGCAGGTCAGCCGGTCACCGATGGCGCGCTGGACGAGCGCGGCCGCGACGGCGGAGTCGACGCCGCCGGACAGCCCGCAGATCGCCCGCCCGTCGCCGACCTGGGCCCGCACGGCCTCGACGGTGTCGTCGATGATCGACGCCGTCGTCCAGCCCGGGCCGATGCCGGCGATCTCGTGCAGGAACCGCTCCAGCACCTGCTGGCCGTGCGGGCTGTGCCCCACCTCGGGGTGGTACTGCACGCCCGCGAGCCGCCGCTCCGGGTCCTCGAACGCGGCCACCGCCGCGCGCTCGCTCGACGCGGTGACCGTGAACCCCTCGGGGGCCCGGACCACGGAGTCGCCGTGGCTCATCCACACCGGGTGCCGCTGCGGGAACCCGTCGTGCAGCACGCCCCCGCAGACCGTCAGCTCGGTGCGGCCGTACTCGCGGGTGCCGTCGGGGGCCACCTCCCCGCCCATCGCCAGCGCCATCGCCTGGAAGCCGTAGCACATCCCGAACACCGGGACCCCGGCCTCGAACAGCGCCGGGTCCACCCGCGGCGCGCCCTCGGCGTACACGCTCGCCGGCCCGCCGGAGAGGATCACCGCGGCCGGCTTGCGGGCCACGATCTCCGCCACCGGGGTGCTGCCGGGGACGATCTCGGAGTAGACCTGCGCCTCCCGCACCCTGCGGGCGATGAGCTGGGCATACTGGGCGCCGTAGTCCACGACGAGGACGGTCGGTGGCTGCACGGGACCAGGGTAGTCGGGCGCCGGGGCCCGCCCGCCCGGCCGGCGGGTGGTCCCCGCCACCCGTCCCGGCGGGTCCCGCCGCGGCCGCGGCGTGGCAACCTTCGTCCGTGACCCCGGCCGCCGGCGCGCCCGACGAGATGCTCGCGCCCGACGGCACGGTCCGCCCCGCGTGGGCCGGTCTCGCCGCGCTGCTGGAGCGGTCCGGCCCCGACGCCCTCGCCGCGCGCGCCCGGTCCCTGGTGGCCGACGACGGCGTCACCTACCGCCCCGCCGACGCCGGGGACGACCTGCCGTGGGCGCTGGACCCGCTGCCGTTGCCGGTGGAGGCCGCGGACTGGGCCGTCGTGGAGGCCGGGGTCGCGCAACGGGCCCGGCTGCTCGACCTGCTGCTCGCCGATCTGTACGGGCCGCGCCGGACGCTGCGCACCGGGCTGCTGCCGGTGGAGGTCGTGCTCGGCCACCCCGGGTTCGTGCGCGGCTGGGCGCGGGAGGGCGGCGGGCCCGCGCGCCGCGAGCTGTTCCTCGCCGCCGCCGACGTCGTGCGCACCCCCGACGGCTGGCGGGTGCTCGGGGACCGCGTGCAGGCCCCGTCCGGCGCCGGGTACGCCCTCGCCGGGCGCCGCGTCGTGGCCCGGGTGGTGGGCGAGGTGCACCGGCGCACCCGGATCCGGCGCCTGGGCCCGTTCTTCGACGCGGTGCGCCGCGGCCTGGAGGAGCTGGCCCCGGCCGGGCCGGACGGGCCGCGGGTCGTGCTGCTCAGCCCCGGCCCGCGGTCGGAGACCGCGTACGAGCAGGCGCTGCTCGCGGCCCGGCTCGGCTTCCCGCTGGTGCTGGGCTCGGAACTGCGGGTGCGCGACGGGCGGCTGTGGCGGCGCACGCTCGACCCGGCGGGCGGGCCCGGCCGCGAGCCCGTCGACGTCGTCCTGCGCCGGGTGGACGCGGCCTGGTGCGACCCGCTGGACCTGCGCCAGGGCTCCCAGCTCGGCGTGCCCGGGCTGCTGGAGGCGGCCCGGCGCGGCACGGTCGCGCTGGCCAACGGCCTGGGCAGCGGCGTGGCGGAGAACCCGGGCCTGCTGCCCTTCCTGCCCGCCCTGTGCGAGGCGCTGCTCGACGAGCCGCTCGCGCTGCCCGGCGCGCCGACCTGGTGGTGCGGCGACCCGGTGGCCCGCGCGCACGTGCTCGACCGGCTGCCGGAGCTGCTGCTCAAGCCGGTCGCCCGGGACGCCGGCCGGGACACCGTCGACGGGGCGGCGCTCGACGCCGCGGGGCGCGCGGAGCTGGCCGCCCGCATCGCGGCCGAGCCGCACGCGTGGGTGGGCCAGGAGCCGCAGCGGGTGAGCACCGCCCCGGTCGCGACCCCCGGCGGTCTGGCCCACCGGCCGGTCGTGCTGCGGACGTTCGCCGTCGCGACGGGGACCGGGACCACCGTCCTGCCCGGCGGGCTCGCCACCGCGGGCGGCGCGGCGAAGGACGTCTGGGTGCTCGGCGCCGGGCCCGTCGCCGCGCCGGTGCCGCCGCTGCCGGTGCCCGACGCCGCCGCGATCGGGCCGCGCGTGGCCGCTGACCTGTTCTGGCTCGGCCGCTACGCCGAGCGCGCCGAGGGCACGGCCCGGCTGCTGCGCGCCGTCACCGACCGCGACGCCGACTTCCGCTCCTCCCCGGAGCCGGCCGGCCGGGAGGCGCTGGAGGTCCTGCTGCGCGCCACGGCGGCCGTCACCGCGACCGGCCCGGACGTCCCGCTGGCCGCGCTGGTCGCCGACCGGGACCGGCCCGGCACGCTCGCCCACGCCGTGCACCGCCTCACCGGGGCGGCGCAGGCCGTGCGCGAGCAGATGTCCACCGACACCTGGCTCGTCCTGGGCAGGCTCGACGCCGAGCTCGCCGGGCGCGGCGACCTGTCCCGCGTGCTGGAGGGCCTGCTCGCGCTCGCCGGCCTGGCCGCGGAGAGCC
Organism: Pseudonocardiales bacterium; assembly: GCA_026393175.1. Classification (GTDB taxonomy): domain Bacteria; phylum Actinomycetota; class Actinomycetes; order Mycobacteriales; family Pseudonocardiaceae; genus Pseudonocardia. The sequence continues at coordinate 1,750 of JAPLAT010000082.1, read as the reverse complement.
TCGTCCGCGACGCGGGCTGGCACCTGCTCGACGCGGGCCGTCGCGTCGAGCGCGCGCTGCACGTGGCCGCGCTCCTGGACGCGACGCTGGTGGAGCCGGTCGGGGCGGGAGCGGACGCGCTGGTCCGCGAGTCGGTGCTGATCACCGCGGAGAGCCTGGTGACCCACCGGCGCCGGCAGCGCGAGGGCACCGACGCGCTGCTGGAGCTGCTGGTCACCGACCCGGCCAACCCCCGGTCGGTGGCGTTCCAGGTCGCCCGGCTGCGCGCGGACCTGGCCGGCGTGCCCGGGGCGGGCGCCGACGCGGAGCTCGCCGCGGTGGAGGAGCGGCTGCGGCAGGCCCGCCCCGCCGCGCTGGCGCGGCGGGCGCCGGACGGCTCCCGGCCCGCGCTGCGCGCGCTGGCCACAGGCCTGCTCGCCGACCTCACCCGGTTCGCCGAGGTGCTCGAACGCCGCCGCTTCGCCCCCGACCTGCCCGCCCGCCCGCTGGACCCGACGGCGGCGGTGGGCGCGTGAGGACCTACCGGATCCGGCACCGGACGACCTACGACTACGCCGGCGAGGTCTCCGCGGGCTACGGCCGGGCGCACCTGCTCCCCCGCGACCGGCCGGGCCAGCGGTGCCGGGAGGGCCGGGTCACCGTCGACCCGGCGCCCGCCGAGCAGCGCGAGCACACCGACTGGTTCGGCAACCGGTCGGTCTACGTCGCGGTGACCGCGCCACACCGGCGCCTCGACGTGCTCGCCGAGAGCACCGTCGAGGTCACGGCGCGGCCGGTCCCGGCGGGCGGGGCGCGCTGGGAGGCCGTCCGCGACGGGCTGCGCGGCGCCCTCGACCCGGCCGGGCTGGACGCCCGCGGCTACGCGCTCCCCTCGCCCCGCCTGCCCGCGCACCCCGGCGTGTCCGCGTACGCCGCGCCGTCGCTGGTCCCCGGCCGCCCCGTCGCCGAGGTCGCGCTCGACCTCACCGCGCGGATCCACCGCGACTTCCGCTACGTCTCCGGGTCGTCGTCGGTGCGGAGCACGGTGCCCGAGCTGCTCGACCGCGGCGCGGGCGTGTGCCAGGACTTCGCGCACCTCGGCGTGGCCGCCCTGCGCTCGGCCGGGCTGGCCGCGCGCTACGTCAGCGGCTACCTGGAGACCGTCCCGCCGCCGGGGCGGGAGAAGCTCGTCGGCGCCGACGCGTCGCACGCCTGGGTGTCGGTGTGGACCGGGACGGGCTGGCTCGACGTGGACCCCACCAACGACCGCGTGCCCGGTGAGTCCTACGTCGTGCTCGCGCACGGCCGCGACTACGCCGACGTGCCGCCGCTGCGGGGCGTCATCTTCTCGGCGGCGTCGGGGAGCACGATGACGGTGGCCGTCGACATGGTGCGGGTCGACGGGTAGCGGTCCCCGGCCCACCTCATCAGAACTGATGAGGCCGCCGCGATACGGCTAACGGCCGTCCCGGATCGGCCGAAACGGGGAGTGACCTGGCCCGTCCAGCCCACCGGAGTGTGCGACATGACCCAGCCCTTCCCCGCCCCGCAGCAGCCCCACCACGGCCCGACCGGGTGGCCGCAGCAGCCCTGGCCCGCGGAGGACCTGACGGCCCGCATCCCGGTGCAGTACGCCCCGGTCGGAGCGCCGCCCGCCGTCCCCGCCGGACCGCCCCTGCCCGCCCCCGCGGCCCGCAGGCGGCGCCGCTGGCCGTGGGTCGTCGGCGGGCTGCTGGCGCTGGCGGTCGTCGGCTCCTCGATCGGCGGCGGC
>JAPLAT010000086.1 GCA_026393175.1 Pseudonocardiales bacterium | reverse complement strand
TTGGCCTTGAGCGCGGCCGGGTTCATCGCCACCAGCACGTCGGGGCGGTCGCCGGGGGTGAGGATGTCGTAGTTCGCGAAGTGCAGCTGGAACGACGACACGCCCGGCAGGGTCCCGGCGGGGGCCCGGATCTCGGCGGGGAAGTTCGGCAGCGTGGACAGGTCGTTGCCGAAGGCGGCCGTCTCGGAGGTGAAGCGGTCGCCGGTGAGCTGCATGCCGTCGCCCGAGTCGCCCGCGAACCGGATGACCACCCGGTCGCGTTGGACGACGGCAGGCTGGTCGACGGCGCTGTCGGTGGACGTCATGGTGCTGTCGTGTCCTCGTTCCGGGGCGGGGGTGGGACTGAGGTGAGGTTAACTCCCGGTGTGGGTGAAGTGTCCCCGCACCCGGTCCACGTCACACCTGCCCGGACGATCAGGTGGACCTGATCTTCTTCTGGAGCTCGGCGAGGCGGGCGCGGAACTCCTCCGATCGTACGGACGCCGCCTGCGCCCGCACCTCGATCTCCACGGCGTCGGCGTGCGAGGTCAGGGTCGAGGTCAGCCGCATCGTGCGCTTCGTGGTGACGGTCAGGTCCCGCGGGTTCGCCGCCGCCCGGGCGGCCATCTCGACCGCCGCGGCGCGCACGTCGTCGACGGCGCGGTGCACGAGCCCGATCCGCTCCGCCTCCGCCGCGTCGACGACCTCGCCGAACAGCGTCATCGCGGCGGCGCCCTGCGGCCCCAGCGCGCGCTGCACCATCCACGTGTAGCCCCCGCCGGGGTGGATACCCAGGGGCAGGAACCGGGTGTCGAAGCGGGCGTGCGGGCCGGCCAGACGGACGTCCGCGGCGAGCGCGAGGTTGAGCCCGGCGCCGACCGCGGCCCCGTTGACGGCGGCGATCGTCGGCAGGGGGCACGCGGCCACGGCCAGGAACCCGCCGTAGACGGCGTGCAGGGTCGCCGTGTCGGCCTCGGCGAGCTCGGCGAGGTCACCGCCCGCGCAGAACGCCGGGTCCTCGCCGGTGACGACCACCGCGCCCACGCCCTCGTCGGCCACCGCCGCCGCGACGGCGTCGGCGAGCAGCCGCGAGAGCTCCAGGTTCAGCGCGTTGCGCCGCGCCGGGTAGGACAGCGTGAGGACGGCGACGCCCTCGACGGTCTCGGAGTGGACGGTGATGTCGGCCATGGGGGCATCCTGCACCAGGCCCCGTCCGGGTTACCGTCCGACGATGGTCGCCCCGCTCTCCCTCCCGCCCGCCGTCGGCACGGAGCTGCCCCAGCACTACGCGGGCTGCTTCGGCTGCGGCGACCACCCCGCCGGGCTGCGGATGCGGTTCCGCGTCGTCGCCGAGCACACGGTGGGCTGCGACCTGGTCCTGGCGCGGCACCACCAGGGCGCGCCCGGCATCGCGCACGGCGGCCTGGTCGCCGCGGCGTTCGACGAGGCGCTCGGCGCGGCCCAGGTGTTCAGCGGCGAGCTGGCCGTCACCGCGAGCCTGACCACGGACTTCCGCGCCCCCGTGCCGGTGGAGGTGCCCCTGCACCTGCGGGCCCGGCTCGACGGGCGCGAGGGCCGCAAGCTGCGGATCAGCGCGGAGCTGCGGCGCGACGACGCCGACGGGGCGCGGCTGGCGACCGCGCACGCGCTGTTCCTCACCGTGCCGCCGGAGCACTTCGCGCCCTACGCCGACTAGCGCGGACGGGCGACGCCCGGGCGGTGCCGCCCCGGCCCGGTCAGCGGGGCAGGGCGAGCCCGTCGGCGACGGGCCGCCACACCTCCCACACCTGCGCGGCCCAGGCCCGCACCAGCGCGCAGTGCCCGGCCGCGTCCG
>JAPLAT010000639.1 GCA_026393175.1 Pseudonocardiales bacterium | reverse complement strand
CCTGCGCGCGCAGGACGTCACGGGCGCGGCCGGCGAGCCGGTGCAGCTCGGTGCGGACGTCGAGCAGCAGCTCCCTGGCCTCGACGACGTCGCCCGTGGGGCGGTCGATGAGCTGGGCTGCGGCGAGCGCGTCGACGAGCTGGACGTCGCGCAGCCCGCCGTGCCCGTTCTTCAGGTCCGGCTCCACCCGGTGCGCGACGTCGCCGACCTTCGCCCAGCGCGCGTGCGCCCCGTCGACGATCTCGTCGAAGCGGCTGCGGATCCCGGCCCGCCAGGCCTGCCGGACCGCGGTGCGCACGGTGTCGGACAGCGCCGTGTCGCCGGCGACGTGCCGCGCCTCCAGCAGCCCGAACGCCGCCCGCAGGTCGGTGGCCGCCACCTGGACGGCCTGCCCGGGGGTGCGCACCGAGTGGTCGAGCCCGATCCCGGCGTCCCACAGCGGGTACCAGAGCTGCTCGGCGATCCGGTCGATGTCCTTGCGGCCGTCGTGCAGCAGCACGAGATCGAGGTCGGACCAGGGCGCCAGCTCCCGGCGACCCAGGGCGCCGACCGCGACGAGGGCCGCGCGGTCCGTCAGCCCGATCGCGGCGGCCCGCGTGGAGAGCCAGAAGTCGTGCAGGTCGACGAGCGCGGTCCGCAGCGCCTCGGGGCTCAGGCCGGCGTCGAGCAGCTTCGCCTTCGCCCGGACCAGGTCGTGCGCGTCCCCCCCGTGGGACGCGCCGGGGTTGTCGGCCGCCTTCACAGCGCGTCGGCGCCCCGCTCGCCGGTGCGGACCCGCACGACCGTGTCGACGGGGGTGACCCAGATCTTGCCGTCACCGATCTTGCCGGTGCGGGCGGCGCCCACGACGGTGTCGATCACCTTCTCCACCACCCCGTCCTCCACGACGATCTCGACGCGGACCTTCGGGACGAAGTCGACCTGGTAGTCCGCCCCGCGATAGATCTCGGTGTGGCCGCGCTGCCGACCGTAGCCCGACACCTCGCTGACGGTCATCCCCGTCACGTCGAGCTGCTCCAGGCCGGCGCGCACGTCCTCCAGGGCGAACGGCTTCACGATCGCCGTCACGAGCATCATCCGCTATCTCCGATCACGGGACGAACCGGGCAAAAGGTCGGGGAAGGCACCGGGCCCGCCGTACCTCGGATCGAGGTGCGGCGGGCCCGGCGCAGGACGTGCGGTGGGACCGCGATCAGATCGCGTCGGTCCCGCGCTCTCCGGTGCGTACCCGGATGACGCTCTCGACCGGGGTGATCCAGACCTTGCCGTCACCGATCTTGCCGGTGCGGGCGGCCTCGACCACCGCGTCGACGACCTTCTCCGCGAGGGCGTCGTCGGCGACGACCTCCACGCGGACCTTGGGCACGAAGTCCACCGAGTACTCCGCACCGCGGTAGACCTCGGTGTGGCCCTTCTGGCGGCCGTAGCCCTGGACCTCGCTGACGGTCATGCCGAGGACGCCGATCTGCTCGAGCGCCCCCTTCACGTCCTCCAGCACGAACGGCTTGACGATGGCGGTGACCAGCTTCATCGGTCAGCTCTCCGATCCGGCGGTCGCCGGGACCGGCTCGCCCGTGGTCTTGGCCGGGCGGGAGGTGCCCAGGCCGCCGCCGCCGCGCAGGCTGGAGAAGTCGTAGCCCGTCTCCGCGTGCTCGGTCTCGTCGATGCCGGTGACCTCGTCCTCGTCGGAGACGCGCAGGCCGATCGTGAACTTCAGGGCGAACGCGATGACCGCGGTGACGATGCCCGAGTAGGCGAGGACCGCGAACGCGCCGACGGCCTGGCGCCAGAGCTGGTCGGCCCCGCCGCCGTAGAACAGGCCCGCGACGCCGGCCGGGGAGTCGGCGGTGGCGAAGAACCCGATCAGCAGCGTGCCGACGAGACCGCCGACGAGGTGGACGCCGACGACGTCGAGCGAGTCGTCGAAGCCGAAGCGGAACTTCAGGCCGACGGCCAGGGCGCACAGCACACCGGCGATGGCGCCGACCGCGATCGCGCCGACCGGCGAGACCGAGGAGCAGGCCGGGGTGATGGCGACCAGGCCCGCGACGATGCCGGAGGCGGCACCGAGGCTGGTCGGGTGGCCGTCACGGAAGCGCTCGACCAGCAGCCAGGCGATCATCGCGGCCGCGGTGGCCACGATCGTGTTGAGGAACGCGAAGCCGGAGATCGCACCCGAGCCGACGGCCGAGCCGGCGTTGAAGCCGAACCAGCCGAACCACAGGAGCGCGGCGCCGAGCATCACCAGGGTGAGGTTGTGCGGCCGCATGGGCTCGCGCGGCCAGCCGCGGCGCTTGCCGATGACGATCGCGAGCACGAGCGCCGCGATACCGGCGTTGATGTGGACGGCCGTGCCGCCCGCGAAGTCGATCGCGGCGAGGTCGTTGGCGATCCAGCCGCCCGCGCCCGCGGTGACGTCGTCGAAGTTGAAGACCCAGTGCGCCACCGGGAAGTAGACCAGCGACACCCAGATCCCCGCGAAGACCAGCCAGGAGCCGAACTTCATGCGGTCCGCGACGGCACCCGAGATGAGGGCCACGGTGATGATGGCGAACGTGGCCTGGAAGCCGACGAACACCAGCGAGGGGATCGTCCCGACCAGCGGCACGGCGACGTCGGTGCCGGCCTCGGCGTCGGCGAGGTAGGTGCCGGCGGTCAGCCCGTTGAGCCCCGCGAACTGGACGGGGTCACCCACGAGGCCGGCGTCGCCGACGCTCGTGCCGAACGTCATCGAGTAGCCGTACAGGACCCACAGCACTCCGACGAGACCGATCGAGCCGATGCTCATCATCATCATGTTCAGCACGCTCTTGCTGCGCACCATGCCGCCGTAGAAGAGGGCCAGACCCGGTGTCATGAGCAACACCAGGGCCGTGGCCGTCATCATCCAGGCGGTATCGCCGGTATCGGGCACTCCAGGCACGTCCACTCCTTCCCGTCGATGCCGCTCCCGTCCGGTATGGGCGGGTCCAGCGGCAGTGCGGGAACTCTCCTGCGGACGTGTTTCCGGCGTGGTCCGTGCTTGTTTCGCGGTCGTGAACGGGGCGGGGAGCTGCGTTACATCCGCATGACGTGTCAGCTCAGGAGCGCGTCGACGTACGCCGCGGGCTCGAACGGGGCCAGGTCGTCGGGCCCCTCCCCCAGGCCGACGAGCTTCACCGGCACGCCCAGCTCGCGCTGCACGCGGAACACGATGCCGCCCTTGGCCGTGCCGTCGAGCTTGGTCAGGACGATGCCGGTGACCTTGACGACGTCACCGAACACCCGGGCCTGGGTGAGCCCGTTCTGGCCGGTCGTGGCGTCGAGCACGAGCAGCACCTCGTCCACCTCGGCCTGCCGCTCCACGACCCGCTTGACCTTCTGCAGCTCGTCCATCAGGCCGGTCTTGGTGTGCAGCCGGCCCGCGGTGTCGAGCAGCACGGCGTCGGCGCCCTCCTCGGCGCCCTGCTTCACCGCGTCGAACGCGACGCTGGCCGGGTCGGCGCCCTCCGCACCGCGCACGACGGTGGCGCCGGCCCGCTCGCCCCAGGTCGCGAGCTGCTCGGCGGCCGCGGCGCGGAACGTGTCGGCCGCGCCGAGGACGACGTGCCCGCCGCCGGAGACGAGCACGCGCGCCAGCTTGCCGGTGGTGGTGGTCTTGCCGGTGCCGTTGACGCCGACGACCAGCAGCACGGCCGGGCGGCCGTCGTGGGGCAGGGCGCGGACCGAGCGGTCCAGGTCCGAGCGCAGGGCGTCGGTGAGCACGTCGCGCAGGATCCGGCGCACCTGCTCCGGGGTGCGGACGGCCCGCACGGCGAGCTGCTCGCGCAGGGTCTCGACCAGCTCGGCCGTCATCTCCGGGCCGAGGTCGGCCTGCAGCAGGGTGGCCTCGACGTCCTCCCAGGACTCCTCGTCCAGCTCCCCGGCCCCGAGCAGGCCGAGCAGGCCCTGCCCGAACCCGGTCCGTGACCGGGCCAGCCGCCCGCGCAGCCGCTCCAGCCGTCCCTGGGCGGGGGCGATCTCCTCGGTGGGGGCGGCCGGGCCGGCCACCGGGGTCGCGGGGACGGGCGGGGCCGCGTCCTCCGTCGGGGCGGGGGCCGCGCCGTTGCGGGACGGTGCGGCCGGCGGCGTGGTCGTGGGGGCGGTGTCCACGACCGGGGGGGCGGTCGCCGGGGTGCCGGGGGCCGGGGTGCTCGGGGCGGGGGTGGCGGTCGGCGTGCTCGCGGGCGGGGCGCTCGCCGCCCGGGTATCGGTCGGCGTGCTCGCCGCCGGGGCATCGGTCGGGGCACTCGCGGGCGGAGCGTCGGCCGGGGCGGCTGCGGCCGGGGCGTCGGTCGGAGCGCTCGCGGGCGAGGCGTCGGATGGGGCGCCCGCGGGCCGGGTGTCGGACGGGGCGCTCGCCGCCGGGGCATCGGCCGGAGCGCCTGCGGCCGGGGCGTCGGACGGGGCGCCGGCGGGCCGGGTGTCGGCCGGGGCGCTCGCGGCCGGGGCAGCGGT
>JAPLAT010000450.1 GCA_026393175.1 Pseudonocardiales bacterium | reverse complement strand
GCGCAGCGTCAGCGCCTTGTTCATCACCGCGCCGAGGGGGAACTTGTCCACCAGGCCGGCGAACACGCCGAGGGTGAACACGGTGCCGCCCTTGCGGCAGGCGTAGATGGCTTCGCGCACCGCCGTCGGGCGGTCGGTCTGCAGCCGCATCTGCTGCTTGACCTGGTCGTAGAGGTACTGCGGCCCCGGGCTGTGCGCCTCCATGCCCACCGCCTCGATGCACACGTCCGGGCCCCGGCCGCCGGTCATCTCGCGCAGCTCGGCCGCGACCTCGACCTGCTCGTAGTCGAGCGTGTCCGCCCCGATGTGCGAGCGGACCAGCGCGAGCCGGTTGTCGAACCGGACGATGACCACGACCCGCTCGGCCCCCATGAGCATGGCCGCGCGGGCGGCCATCTGGCCCACTCCCCCGGCACCCCACACCGCGACGATGTCGCCCGCCTGCACCCCGGCCTGGTGCGCCCCGGTCCAGCCGGTCGGCGCGGCGTCGGAGGCGAACAGGGCCCGCTCGTCGGACACGCCGTCGGGGATCGCGAACGCCCCCTGGTCGGCGTAGGGCACCCGGATGTAGCGCGCGTGGCTGCCCGCCCAGCCGCCCATGGCGTGGGAGTACCCGTAGCAGCCGCCGATGGCCTGGCCCCACAGCGCCTCGGTGATGCCCGGGTTGGGGTTGCCGTTGTCGCACAGCGACCACAGCCCCTTCCGGCAGTACCAGCACTGCCCGCAGCTGGTGAAGGAGACCACGACGACGCGGTCACCCACCTGGTGCTTCGTCACGCCGGAGCCGACCGCGGCGACGGTGCCCATGAACTCGTGCCCGAGCACGTCCCCGGCGCGCATGGCCGGGATGTAGCCGCCGACCAGGTGCAGGTCCGAGCCGCAGGTCGCGCTCAGCCCCACCTCCAGGATGAGGTCGTGGTCGTTGAGGATCGTCGGCTCGGGGACGTCCTCGACGCCGATCTCGTTGATGCCCCGCCAGGTCACCGCCTTCATCGCACACCCGCCTTCGGAGCCGATCGCGTCCACGCTTCCAGGAGCAGACCGCCGGGGGTCGGCGTCCGCTCGCCGTGCGGCACCGGGTCCAGCGCCAGCACCTCACCCACCTCGAGGAGCTGCTTGGCCCGGCGCAGCGCCGACCTCAGCTCGCCCTCGGGGTCGGTGCCGCCCAGCCGTCCCGCCGCCGAACCCGACGGGCGGTCGCGCAGCCGGGCCGCGAGCTCGGTGCCCTTGTCACCGCCGGCCGGGCGGACCCGGACCTCGATCCGGTCGCCGAACTCGGCCAGGGGCACGGGCAGCGGCGCGGTGTCGATGTCGGTCGGATCGCGGAGCACGGTCACCACGAGCCACCCCGACGCCGGCCGGCCGCCGTCGGCCGACCGGGACGAGGACGGGTCGACGGTCGAGCGCACCAGCCGGACGACGGTGCCGCCGACGCGGGCGGCGAGGGACGCCACGGTCCCGACGGGGCCGCTCACGCCGCCCCTCCCGCGAGGGCGGACCGCGGGGTCGGTGTGACGGCCTCCACGAGGTCCCACGGTCCCGGGCGGATCGAGGCGATCGGCTTGCCCGACAGGACGAAGTCCCGCAGGAACCGCAGCGCGTCGGGCCCCCACGGCGGGTTCACCGTCCCGCCCGGCAGCAGCAGCGCGTCGTAGTCCTCGACCGATGCCGCGCCGACGAGCTGGTCCACGGGGACCGTGCCCGGGTCGGCGGTGTCGGAGCCCGCGATGCCGGGGTCCGCGATGCCGGGGTCGCGCACGCGGATCGCACCGCCGGAGCGGGAGACGACGACGGTGCGGGCGCCGGCGCCGTCCAACGCCCGGCGCACCTGCTCCAGCTCGACCCGCTCCACGCCGTCGGTCGCGAGGATCGCCACCCGCTGCCCGCGCAGCTCGTCCGCCACGTCACGCTCCCGCCGGGTGCAGGACGACCTTGGTCCAGCCGTCGTCGCGCTTGTCGAAGTGCTCGTAGGCCTCCGGGGCCCGGTCGAGCGCGAGCTCGTGGCTCACGATGAACGACGGCTCCGCCTTGCCCCCGGCGATGAGGTCGCGCAGCTGCCGGTTGTACTTCTTGACCGGCGCCTGGCCGCTGCCGATGTGCTGGCCCTTGAACCAGAACATGCCG
>JAPLAT010000303.1 GCA_026393175.1 Pseudonocardiales bacterium | reverse complement strand
CCCGTGGCCCGACGTCCCCGGCACCGTCAGGGCCGTCGGCTCCCTGCCCGGGCTCACCCCGCCCGCCGGGTGGCTGGAGCGCTGGCGGGCCGCCGACCGCGCCGCCGCCGACGCCCTGGCCGCCGCGCTGCCCGAGGCGCCCGCCGGGCTGCGCCTGGCCCGCGGGCTGGTCGCCGCGCTGCCCGACGGCGCGCTGCTGGTGCTCGGCTCGTCCAACCCGGTCCGCGACGTCGCCCTGGCCGCCGTCCCCCGCGCGGGGGTCACGGTGCTGGCCAACCGGGGGGTCGCCGGGATCGACGGCACGGTCTCCACCGCCGCGGGCGCGGCCATGGCCCACGACGGCCCGGCCTACGCCCTGCTCGGCGACCTGACCCTCCTGCACGACACGACGGGCCTGGTCATCGGCCCCGACGAGCCCCGCCCCGACCTCACGATCGTCGTCCTCAACGACGGCGGCGGCGGCATCTTCGGCCTGCTGGAGCAGGGCGGCCCCGAGCACTCCCACGCGTTCGAGCGCATGTTCGGCACGCCGCACACCGTCGACGTCGCGGCCCTGTGCCGGGCCGTGGGCGCCGAGCACGTGGTGGCCGAGGCGGACGGGATCGGCGCGGCACTGGGCCCGGTGTCCGGGCTGCGGGTCGTGGAGGTGCGGGCCGGGCGGGCCACCCTGCGCGACGCCCACGCCCGCCTGCGCGCGGCGGTGGGGAAGGCGCTCGCCGACCTCGGGTGAGTCAGCCGGCGCGGCGGGCCAGTGCGACGGCCTCCAGCTGCGAGCCCACCTCCAGCTTCGCCAGGATGGACCGGACCTGCGTGCGCACCGTGGCCGGGGAGACGACGAACTCGCGGGCGACGTCGGCCACCCGCTTGCCGTCCACCAGGCAGCCGAGGATCTCGCGCTCGCGGGGGGTCAGCCTGCTCCACCGCCGGTCCAGGTCACTGCGGGCCCGGCGGGCGGCGTGGTGCTCCGCGACGAGCTCCGCGCGCCTGCCCGGGTCGAACACCTGCTCACCCGCCGCGAGCGCCACGACGGCGGACACGATCTCGTCGAACGGGGCGTCCTTGCGCAGCCAGCCGAGCGCTCCGGCGGCGACCGCCGCGGCGATGCGGACGCGGTCCCGGCTGCCCGTGAGCAGGACCGCGTCCCAGCCCGCGGCGCGGATCGCCGGCATGAGGGCGACCCCGTCGGGAGGGGCGCCGTCGGCGTCGCCGAGGTCGAGGTCGAGGACGACGAGGCCGGTGGCGGCGCCCGTCAGCGCCGCACTCAGCCCGCGCCGATCCCCCGGGTCGAGGTGGGTCGCGTCCAGGCCCCGCGCGGCCAGCTCACCCCGCAGTGCGACCGCCACCAGCGGGTGGTCGTCGACGATGAGGACGGGCATCAGGCCGTGAGCCCGACCGCGGGCCGGGCGGGCCGGGCGGCGGGGATCTCGACGGTCGCGAGGCACCCCGGGCCGTCCGGGGCCGCGGCCAGCCGCAGCTCGCCGCCCCGGGCCCGGACCAGGTCCCGGCTGATCGCCAGGCCGAGACCCCGCCCTCCGGTGACGGCGCTGCGGTGCCCGCGGAGCAGCACGGCCTCCTCCTCGCCGACGGCGATGCCGGGGCCGTGATCGCGGACCCGCACCACGATCCGGTCACCGAGCCGCGCGGCGCTGACCAGGACGGCCGATCCCGCGGCGTGCCGGGCACAGTTCACGAGCAGGTTCGTGACGACCTGCGTCAGCTCCGCGGCCGTGCCGCACGCGCGGACGCCCGGCGCGACGTCCAGGTCGATCCGCATGCCCGACGCGCGGCGGACCGCGACGGCGGGCTCCAGCGCAGCGCGCACGTCGAACGAGCCGGTCTCCTCGCCGCGGGGTGCCCCGTCCCGGTCGAGCATCCGGTTCAGCCGCTGCAGCTCGGCGGTGACCGCGGCCCCCAGATCGGAGCGTTCGGCGGTACCGGGGCGTGACAGCAGTGCGGCCGCACCGGTGAGACCGAGGACCAGGTTGCGCAGTTCGTGGTCACGTTCGTGCGCGCTGCGCCGCGCGGCCTCGCCCTCCTCCGCGGCCGCGCGCAGCGCCAGCGCGGAGGCGATGTCGCGTTCCCGTTGGCGGCGCAGAGCCGCCAACGCGTGCGGAACGACCCCGGCGAGGATGACGGCCACCGCGATCGGTCGCAGACCGGTCAGCGCGGGCCAGGGGACGACGACGCCCAGCGGAGCGAGCCCACGGCCCGCCTGGGCCACGGCCAGCAGCCCCACGCCGAGACCGACCCGCCGCAGCAGGACGCTGCGCCGGCGCAGGCCGGCCACGGTGAGGGCGACGGCGAAGGCGAACAGGACCGCGGCGACGACGCCGAAGGCGACCGTGAGGACCAGCGGCCCGGGCATCAGGCCGGGCAGGAGGGCGGTGCTGGCGACCGCGGCGAGGCTGACGGCCACCGCGACCGCCGCTGCGGGCCAGGACAGCGTCGGTTCCCCCGGCCGCACGACGGCGACGCCGAGGAGCACGGCCACGCTCCCCAGCGCCAGCAGGTCGAGCATCTGGCCGACCGGGCCGATCGACGCGGCGAACCCGGCCGCCGTGATGGGGAGCGCCAACCCGCCGTAGACCAGCAGCGCGGAGCCGATGCGGAGCGCCGCCGCGTCACCGTCGAGTCGCCCGGCGAACGACAGCGTCAGCGCCGCGGCCACGGCTCCCGCCACGGCGAGCAGCGTCATGACCTGCTGCACCTGGGCCTGCACGGGCGCGTGGAGCGAGGCGAGCGCCGTTCCGCCGAGAACGGTGACGAGAACGATCGGGAGAACGAGCGCGGAATCGCGCACCAGCCAATTGTCGATCCACCGGCGTCGGCCGATCGACGAAGGTGAAGCACATGCAGGCAATGCGACGTACTCCCTCGTAGCGGCACTCGGGGAAACGGGGTGCCGAATGGAAGGTCGGTGCGCGGGGAGCGCTCGTGCCGTTGGAGGTGCTGCCGGCGGCGGCCACCCACCGGATGACGAGCCGTCATCACGCCTTCGGGCACTCCGTGCAGGGTGTTACAAGCCGGACACCGGCGTCCTCGGCGCGATGGGGTGCCGTCGTCGCGCAGCGTGAACCTGGTGGGCGGCGACCATGAGGAGGAGCAGGGCGGCGGCGAAGAACATGCCCGAGGGTGTGCCCAGGCCGGTCCAGAGCGCCCCGATCCAGGGCACGCCGTAGAGGTAGACGCCGTCGAGGTCGGCGTCGCCCGGGACGATCAGCGGGCCGTCCGCGCTGCTCACGACGTGTCCCCCCGACGGGGCGCTGCCCTCGACGACGCCCAGGCGACCCACCCCGTCCGGGTCAGGGACGAGGGCCACCACGTCGCCGACCGACGCAGGCTGCGGGCGCACCACCGCGAGGGACCCGGGGGCCAGGGACACCCCGGCCGGGGCGGTGCCGACGGCGACGGTGCGTGCTCCCGCCACGGCGGGTACGACACCCGCAAGGAGTAGCGCCGCCACGACGACCGCCGCCCCGACACCGACGACGACGGCGGACAGGAGCCGCCCGCCCGGACGCCGCCGTCGTGTCACCGTGGCCATGCCGTTCCTCCTGTGCCGGGCTGTCCTCCCATGGTCTGTCACCGGCCACCCGCGGTCATACCCGAAAAAGGGTACGACCGGGCACGTCACGATTCCCGGATACCCAAAGTTGGTGATGCCGCGCGGTTCGCGGGCCGCCAGAGTTCCTTTCCGTCACGCCGGGCCGCTTCCCCGACACGGCCCGGCGTCCCTTTCTCCCCGGTCTTCCCCGAAGGACACAAACGCATGATCATCGACAGGCAGAAGAAGAAGCTCGCCGCAGGTGCCGTCGCCGGCGTCGCGGCCCTCGCCCTCATCGGCGGCGGCACGTTCGCCCTCTGGTCGGACTTCGAC
>JAPLAT010000521.1 GCA_026393175.1 Pseudonocardiales bacterium | reverse complement strand
GTACAGGTCGCCGTCGACGGCGTCGAGCACGGCCACCGCGGTCTGGGCATGACGGCGCATGGAGCCGGCCACCGACCAGTGCGGACGGAAGTCCGACGCCTCCCACGCGAGCCCAATTCCGGCCCGCCCGTGGCCGCGCGCCGCCCGGGCCGCGGATTCCCCGGCCCGCCCGGGACGGCCCGCGCCCCGGCCGCCGCGGGGTCCCGACCGGACACCGACGCCCGGCCGTGATCGTCGGCGACGGACGGGGCCGTGGTCACGACCGGCGCGCTCAGTCGACCTGGAGGGTCTGCACCAGCGGCGGGTCGGCGCTGACCGGCAGCCCCTCGCGCTGGGCGAGGTAGGCCGCGATGTCGTGGAACAGCGGGGCCGCGCTGGCCCCGCCCGCCGGGGCGTCGAGCATGATGCCGACGACGTAGCGCGGGTCCTGCGCGGGGATCATCCCGGCGAAGGTGATCCAGTACGACGAGCGGGTGTAGCAGCCGCAGTCCGGGTCGACCTGCTGCGCGGTGCCGGTCTTGCCCGCCACCTGGTAGCCGGGCACGGCGGCCGCGTACCCCGTGCCGCGCTGCCCGCGCACGTCCTGGGTGACGGCGGTGAGCATCGTCCGCAGCTGCGCGGCCGTCTCCGGGGAGACGACCCGCACGGGCTCGGGCGGGGGCTCCGGGGTCAGGGCGCCGTCCGGGCCGACCGTGCCGGCGATGATCCGCGGCGGGATCCGCACCCCGTCGTTGGCGACGGCCTGGAACATCCCCGCCATCTGCAGCACCGTCATCGACAGGCCCTGCCCGATCGGCAGGTTGCCGAACGTGGAGCCCGACCACGCCTCGCGGGCAGGCACGAGCCCGGCGCTCTCGCCGGGCAGGCCGACCTCGGTGCGCTGCCCGGCCCCGAACAGCCGCAGCATCTCGGCGAACCGCTCCTCCCCGACCCGCTGCGCGGTCATGATCGTGCCGACGTTCGAGGACTTCGCGAGCACGCCGGTCAGCGTGTACCGCTCGGTGCCGTGGTTCCACGCGTCGCGGATGGTGCGGTCGGCGACGTCGATGCTGCCGGGCACCGACAGCACGTCGGTGGGCGTGGCGACGCCGAACTCCAGCGCCGCCGCCATCGTGACGATCTTGTTGACCGATCCCGGCTCGAACGGGCTGGTGACGGCCGGGTTGCCGCCGCCGCTGCCCGTCGACCGGTCGGAGTTGCCGCCGTTGGCCAGCGCGAGCACCTCGCCGGTGGCCGAGTCGAGCACCACGGCCGACGACGCCGGGCCCGCCCCGGTGCGCGCGACGGCGTCGCCGAGGATGCGCTGCACGGTGTACTGCAGGTCCGAGTCGAGGGTCAGGAGCAGGTCGGAGCCGGGGACGACGGGCCGCTCGAACTGGGTGCTGCCCGGGATCTCCGCGGCGCTCTCCTCGGCCTGGTCGACGACCCGCAGACCGGCCGACCCGGCCAGCAGGTTGTCCTGCGAGCTCTCCAGCCCCTCGCGGCCGATGATCCGGGTCTCCCCGGCGTCCCACCGGGAGAAGCCGACGATGCTCGACGCGAGCGGCCCGGCCGGGTACTCGCGCTCCTCGCGGTACTCCGCGGCGATGTAGTGGAAGCGCTCGGTGAGCGCGCGGGCGACGTCGGGGTCCGCGTACTCGGCGAGCACGACGTAGCCGCGGTCGGCGTTGAGCTTGTCGAGCAGGTCCTGGCGGTCGCCGCCGGTCGCGGCGGCGACGGCGGTGGCCATCTCGGCGAGCAGCGCCGGGGCGGCGTCGCCCTGCTCGCGGCGGATCGTGCGCGGGTTGGTGACCAGCGCCCGCGCCTCCACGGAGAACGCCAGCGGGGTGCCGTCGCGGTCGAGGATGGCGCCGCGCTCGGCCGGGATGGACAGCTCCACGGTGCGCTGCCGGCCCGCGGCCTCGGTGAGCTCGCCCGCCTGCACGGTCTGCACGCCGACCAGCTTGAGCGTGGCCAGCAGCAGGGCGCCGACCAGCACGATCCGGCCGACCTTGAGCCGGGTGGTGTGGTCGCGGCGGCGCGGGGCGGGCCTGCGGGCCTGGGCCGGGCGCGTGGCCGGCCCGGACCGCCGGCCGCCCCCGGGCCGGGTGCGGGGTGGGGCGGTGGGCATCAGGGCGTCGGCACCGTCGGGTCGGTGGCCGCACCGGCGGCGGGATCGGCGGCCGGGCCGGTCGGCCCGGGGTCGGCGGGCCCCACGGGGGCGGTCCCGTCGGCGGGCGCGGTCCCGTCGGCGGGCGC
>JAPLAT010000443.1 GCA_026393175.1 Pseudonocardiales bacterium | reverse complement strand
GCCGGGCCGGGGCAGGAACGGGCGCAGCATGCCGGCGGCGGCGACGGCCAGCGCCCCCGCCACCAGCAGCGGCAGCAGCCACCCGGCCCCGGTGACGACGCCGAGGTCGAGCTCGTGGCCGTGCTGCGCGGGCCGCATCAGGCCACGGCGACCGCGGCGGGCCGGGGCGCGGGGCACGCGCACGCGGCGGCCGGGTCGCCCGCGCGGGGCCGCATGTGGCGGACCATCGCGACGACCATCGGGATCGTCACCAGCGTGTTGTAGAACAGGTGCAGCTCGACCCGCGGCACCAGCAGCTGCGCGATGCTCGTCGGCTTGGCCGCGTCCAGCAGGTGCGCCCCGGTGAGGGCCTGCAGCAGGAGCAGCAGGTGCTCGAGGTGGTGCCACACCTGCACGACCAGCGCAGCGGTCCACCAGCGCCGCGACGGTCCGGTGTAGCCGTGCCGCAGCAGGACCAGCCCGGCGAGCATCACCAGCGCGTAGCCGTAGTGCATCCACTCCGACGTCACGAGCCACGGGAACGGCAGCCCCAGCACGCCGCGGGCGTCGGCCGGCGACCAGCCCAGCACGTAGATCTGGAACGCCTGGGCCAGGTGCTCGGCCCAGTGGGCGAGGACGACGGCGGCGTAGAGCAGCACCGCGGGGCGGTGGGCGGTGGTCGCCAGCCGGCCGCCGGGACCGGTCCAACGCTGGGCGGGGATCGTGCTCATGTGGGTCTCCCGAGGAGCCGCAGGGACGGGGTGCTGGTGCCGCGCCGGGCGCTGGTGGAGCCGTCGGGCGCGGGAGCGCCGTAGACGACGTCGACCCCGCGGGCGCGGGCGGCCGCGACGATGCCGGGCACCGCGCGCTCGGCGAGGGCGGCGATCGTCATGGCCGGGTTGACGGTGAGCGCGGTGGGCACGGCCGACCCGTCGGTGACGAAGATCCCGGGGTGCCCGCGCAGCTCGTTGTTCGGGTGCAGGGCGGAGGTGGCCGGATCGTCGCCGAGCCGGCACGACGCCAGCGGGTGCACCGTGTACGCCCCGACGACGTCGTTGGTCCACGGGGCGACCTCGGCGATCCCGTCCTTCTCCAGGATCTCCTTGACCTCCGCGTCGGCCAGCGTCCAGCCGCGGCGGGTGTTCGGCGTCGGGTCGTAGGACAGCGCGCCGCGGCCGAGCATCTGCTGGGAGATCCGGTAGGCGTTGCCCGTGGGCGGCGGCGGGCCGAAGACGCCCTCGTTGTCGTCCTCGGTCATCAGGAAGATCGTCAGCCAGGAGCGCCACCGCTCGAGGACCTTCTTCTTGTCCACGCCGAACCAGCTCACGCCCTCGGCCCCGGGCACCTGGGCGAGGATCGTGCCCAGCCCGGGCGGGAAGTACAGCTGCTCCAGCGAGTACCGCTCGTACTCGGGCAGGGTCTCGTCGAGCCGGTCCCAGGACGCGACGGTGGGGCCCTTGCCGATCTGGTTGGCCTCGTAGGGCACCCCGTCGGGGCGTTCCAGCCCGAGCACCTCGCGCACCCGCTCCTCGTTCACGACGGCGGTGTTGAGCCGCTCGCCGTTGCCGGAGAAGTAGCGCCCGACGCCGTGCGGCATCGCGCCCAGCGTCTCCGCGGAGCGCTGCAGGATCACCGGCGTGGCCCCGGCGCCCGCGGCGAGCACGACGACCTTGGCCTCGATCGCGCCGCCGCCGTGCAGGACGCGGTAGTCCTCGCCGTCGACGACGCGGTACTCGACGCTGTAGTCGCCGTCCGGGGTGCGGGTGATGCGCTGCACCTCGTGCAGCGGGCGGATCTCCGCGCCGTGCGCGAGCGCGGCGGGCAGGTAGTTGGTGAGCAGCGACCGCTTCGCGTCGAACCGGCAGCCGGCCATCATCCAGTTGCAGTTCACGCATTTCGCGTTGTCGATCGCGACCGGGGTGGGGTTGGCGGTGCGGCCGGAGTGGTGGCAGGCCGCGGCCCACAGCCCGCCCGCGTAGGTGACGTCGGACCAGGTCTGCTGGGTGACCGGCAGCGCCTCCGCGACCCGGTCGTACCAGGGGTCGAGCTTGTCGCGGGTGATCTCCGCGGGCCAGATGCGGCGCCCGATGGAGCCCTGGCGCTCGAAGACGAACCGCGGCGCGCGCGGCATGGCGGCGAAGTAGACGACGCTGCCGCCGCCGACGCAGTTGCCGCCGAGCACGCTCATCCCGTTGCCGACGGTGAAGTCGAAGATCCGGGTGTAGGACGAGCCGAGCAGGAAGTCGTGCTCGAAGTCGGCCGACTCCAGCCACGGCCCGCGCTCCAGCACCGTGACCTTCGCCCCGCCCGCGGCGAGGTGGTAGGCGGTGATGGAGCCGCCGAAGCCGCTGCCGACGACCAGGACGTCGGTCCGCTCCGTGGCGGGCCTTCCGGTGGCGGTGCTCATGCCGGGCTCCCGTCGATCGAGGTGGCGGGGTGGAGGTCGGCCAGCGGGCGGCCGTAGGAGAAGCCGGGGAAGCGCCACAGCCCGTCGGCGTCGGGGTCGGTGAACCCCATGGCGCGCAGGCCGGGGTGCCCGTCGCGCAGCGCCTGCGCGGTCGGCAGGTGGGCGGCGGAGTCGAAGGCCATGTTGCAGAACAGCGCGAGCGCCACCCAGCCGTCGCGCTCCGGGTGCCCGGGCGCGGTCAGCGCCGCGACCACGGCGGTGCGGTCGGCGAAGGGCAGGGCGACGAACGCCGGCAGGTCCGGCGCGAGCTCGCGGCCGTGGGCGGCGGCGTGGGCCGCGGCGTGGCCGTCGAGCGCCTGCGCGAGGTAGGGCAGGCCCGCGGTGACCCCGGTGGCCTCGGTGTGCAGCAGGGCCAGCGCCCCGGCGGCGACGGCGCCCGGGCCGGCGCAGGCCCCGGCCACCGCCACGTCGCCGGGGAAGCGCCGCTCCCCGGGGACGATCGTGTCGGCGAAGGCCTCCAGCGTGAGCGTGTCGGCGTCCGCCCGCTCGGTGTCGACGGTGTCGGTCACGGGTCCTCCAGTGGTCGGTCACGGGGATCGTCCGGCGCCGGGGCGGGCGCGGGCGTCCTCCGGCTTGCGGCCGGACGGGCGCGGCCCGGTCAGGCCCGGTGGACGGTCATCGGCAGGCCGCCGCGCACGCGCAGCGAGAGCATCGGCTCGGGCACGGCCGCCCGGGAGGGCAGGCCGCGCAGGCGCAGGTCGCGGGCCAGCACGGCCAGCACGAACACCGCCTCCATCGTCCCGAGCTGGCTGCCCACGCAGAACCGCGGACCGCCGCCGAACGGGATGTAGGCGTAGCGCGGGCGCCCGCCGGGGGCGTCGGGGGCGAAGCGGTCCGGGTCGAACCGCTCCGGGTCGGGCCAGTAGGCCGGGTTGCGGTGCAGCGTGTACGGCGAGATCGCCACGTCCGCGCCGCGCGGCACGTCCCATCCGGCCACGACGTCGTCGGCCAGCGCCTGCCGGGGCAGCATCCACACCGGCGGGTGCAGGCGCATCGCCTCGGCGACGACCTGGCCCGTGTAGGTGATCCTGCGCAGGTCGCCCGCCTCGGGGGGCCGCCCGCCCAGCACCTCGCGGGCCTCGGCGCGCAGCCGCTCCGCGACCCCGGGGTGCCGGTCGAGGTGGTGCAGCGACCAGGACAGCGTGCTGGCCGTCGTCTCGTGCCCCGCGAGCAGCAGCGTCACGAGCTCGTCGCGGACGCGGCGGCGCCCGACGGCCGGGTCCGGCTCGGCCGCGGCGGAGGCGACGAGCCGGGAGAGCACGTCGTCGCCGTCGGGGCGCCGGGCCCGCTCGGCCACCATCGCGGCGACCAGGCGCTCGAGGTGGCGGCGGGCCCGGCGGAAGCGCAGCTGGCCCGGCAGCGGCAGCCAGGTGGGCACCGCGGACAGCGTCACCATCTCGAACATCGCCTGGTCCTGCACGGCCTCGAAGGCCCGCCCGATGCCGGCCTGCACCCCCGGCGTCGCGGTGAGCAGGTCGGTGTCGAGCAGGGTGCGCCCGAGCACGCCCAGGGTCAGGCCGGTCATCTCGTCGGGGACGTCGACGGGCCCCTGCCCGACCCGGGCGGCGAGCCGCTCGGCGAGCGCGACGGCCTCCTTGGCCACGACGTCGGCCTGCGCGGTGATCCGGCGCGCCGTGAAGGCGGGCCGGATGAGCGCGCGCTGGGTCCGCCACAGCTCGCCCTCGCTGGTGAGCAGGCCGTCGCCGATGGCGCGCCGGGCCTGGACGAGCCCGATGCCCTTGACGTAGTTCGCGGCGTTGTCGGCCAGCACGTGCTTGGCGGCCTCGGCGGAGTCGAACACGTAGAGGTGCTTGGGCCCCATCCGCAGCCGGGCGGCCTCGCCGTACCGGACGGCCTCGGTCATGAGGCCGATCCGGTCGGTGACGAGCGCCCGCAGCAGCCGGGGCGTGGCGTGCAGCGGCGGGCCGGGCGGCACGCGGCGCCCGCCACGCCCAGGCCGGGTCACGCCGCGACCCCGGCCGGCGTGGCTCCCGGCGCCCGCTCCGGGGCGGCCGCGAGCACCGCGACGGGAGCGGCCGGGGCCGTCGCCGCCTGCGCGGCGCGGTTCTTCTCGATGATGTGCAGCGCCCACAGGAACCCGCCCCGCACGAGGCACACCAGCGCCGTGGCGAAGAACAGGCCGTAGGACACGTTCGCCGCGGTGATCACGCCGTAGGCCACGGCCACGCCGGCACCGAAGGCGAACTGCGACAGCGGCTTCGACGGCGTCGTGCCGGGGTCGGTGACCATGTAGTTCGTGTAGAGGACGAACGCGACGCCGGTCATCATCCCCAGCGCGCCGAGGATCGCGGTGTCGTAGATCAGCCCGCGGACCACGGCCTGCAGGGCGAAGAAGCTCAGCCACCCCGCGATCAGCCACATGCGCTGGGTCAGCTTCGCGTTGAGCAGCGTGCCGGACGCGACGATGACCACCGGGATGAACCAGTCCCAGAACCCGTGCACGTTCTCGGTGAAGTGGTAGGGCGGGGCGATGCTCGCCCACGGGAACAGCACCAGGATCGCCGCGATGCCGAAGTTGGACGGGTTCATGTAGTGCCGCAGCCGGCCCTTGACCGGCGCCCGCAGCACCCACTTCGCGCCCACGCCGACGGTGACCCCGAACAGCATCACCAGGATCTGGTCGTTGGGGTAGGTCAGCATGTTCACGGCGAGCGCGGTGATGTGCGCCGGGAACAGGAACTCCATGAGGCCCTTGGCGCCGCCGCCGCGGAAGCGCGGGGCCCGGCCCTCGGCGCGGGCGCCGACGGCCTCCAGCGCGATCTCCAGCGCGTAGGCGGTGAGCACCGCCGCGATCGGCCAGGTCCACGGCTGCTCGAAGCCGAGCACGGTGTAGCCGAGGATGTTGAACACGGTGATGGAGATGGCGAACCGGCGCAGCGCGGTCACGACCTTCGGGTCGTGGCGCGGGCCGGCGGCGGGCGGGCCGCCCTTCCCGCCGGTCTGCGGGGACCCGGTCTGCTGGGGGCTGGTCTGGTCAACCCCGGTCTTGTCGGGACCGGCCGTCACGGGGCCGGTGGTCTCGCTGGCGGACATGCCGCTCACCTCTCGTCCACGATGGTGGTGCCGAGCAGCAGCGTGTGCCGCCCCGGCCGGAGCTGGAGGGTCTGGTCGTGCACCTCGCCGGCGCGGTCGCGCCAGCGGATGTCGACCTCGACCGGTCCGTCGACGTCGCCGAGGCCCAGGTGGACCTCGCTGCTGCGCTTGCCGGAGTGGCCGCCGCCGCCGTCGACCCGCGAGACGAGCACGCGGCCGTCCGGCAGCGTCGTGCTGACCTCGGCCCCGACGACCGGCGAGCCCGGGGCGTCGACGTGCTGCAGGTTCAGCGTCAGGTGCGCACCGGCGTCGGGCGCGGTGTTGCGGTAGAAGACGGGCTGGTCCCACTGCCGGGCCACGGCCATGTCGAGCCGGCCGTCGCCGTCGGAGTCGCCGACCGCGATGCCGCGGGTGGGCACCGGGACGTCGAGCCCGAGCTCGGGGGCGATGTCGGTGAACGTGCCGTCCCCGGCGGGGGCGAAGAAGGCCAGGCGCTGGTCACCGGCGATGTCGTCGCCGGAACTGACGTGCGGCCACAGGGCGGGGTCGCGCACGGTGAGGTCGTTGGCGGTCGCGAGCTCCTGCAGCTGCGGCCAGCGGTTCGTCTCGCCCTGCACGAAGCCCGTGGTCTGGGCGACCGCGAGCGTCCCGCTGTTGGTGAAGTCGCCCGCCTTGACGTCCCACGCCCAGCCCGCCCACGCGGTGCGCGACCCGGTGCTCTCGTCGCGGTAGGGCGCCACCCCGGCCTGCAGGTCGGCGGCCAGCTCGGCGCGGCTGCCCGAGGTGTCCATGAACTGGAAGTTGCTCTCCTGGATGCCCCAGGGCGTGGTGATGTTGGAGACGAACAGGTCGTAGAGCCCGTCCTGGTCGAGGTCGGCCCACTCCACGGCCATCCCCTTGAAGGAGTCGGTGCCCAGCCGCTTGGACTTCGGCACCGTCGGGTCGGCCGGGGCGGTCACCACGGCGAAGGAGATCGACCCCGGGGTGGAGCGGTTGTGCAGCAGCGCGTCGCGCCCGTGGTCCTGGGCGAGGTAGAGCTCGGGGAGCTGGTCGCCGTCGGCGTCGGCGGCCGACGCGCCGAGCACCCAGCCGCGCGAGAGGTCGTCCGGGATGCCCGCGTCGACCTGCTCGAAGGCAGGCACACCGTCGGCGGAGACGTCGGTGAGGCGCAGCACGGCGTCCGCGCCGCCGTTGGAGGCGTTGGACAGCGAGTCGTTCATCTCCACCCCGCCGGCGACCGTCGGGTCCAGCACCGGGCCGTCGGGGAAGTAGTTGCCGACGTAGACGTCGGTGCGGCCGTCGCCGTCGAAGTCGGCGACCGTGACGGCGTTGCTGTTCCACTGCGGGCCGGTGTAGGTGGCGTCGCCGACGCCCGGCACGAGCTCGACGGCGCGGTAGCCCTCGGCGGTGAGCGGGGCGGAGCCGCCGGTCACCGAGCCGAGCAGCACGACCGGGGTCCGGCCCCAGAAGTAGACGAGCAGGTCGGTGGCGCCGTCCTCGTTGAGGTCGGCGGGGGTGCAGCCCATCGGCGCGGTGCCCGGGCCGACCGGCAGGTCGCCGAGCCCGACGGTGAACGGCGCGTAGCGGTCCGAGCGCGCGTCCGGGGTCGGCGTCACCGACACGGTGTCGGTGCGCGGGTCCACGACGCACAGGTCGTTGGGCAGCCCGTCGCCGTCGAGGTCGTTCATGGCGATGCCGGCGCCGACCGAGGAGATCCACGCGTCGATGTGCGCGTAGTCCTGGTTGACCTGGCGGATCTCCTGCTGCGGCAGGCCGCCGGGCAGGTCGATCGAGAGGGCGGTGAAGCCGTAGGAGGCGGCGAGGTCGCGCCGCTCCTGGGCGGGGGCCTCCGGGATCCGGCTGACGGCGAACGCGCCGACCACCAGCACCAGGGCCACGATGCCGGCCGTCTGCCTGCGCAGCCAGCGCACGGTCGAGGTCATGAGGGCACTCCTCCGAGGAGAACGAAGCGGTCGGCGATGTCCCGGCGCCAGGTCTCGTAGGCGGGGACGTCGTCGTTGACCGGGACCTCCGGTCGCAGGTCCTGCGTCAGTCGGGCGGCGGCCTCCGGGGTGTCGCCGCAGAGCACGCGGGTGGCCACGCCGGTGTGCGGGAGCACGATCCCGGCCCGCACCCTGGCCTCCGCGGCGAACGCGGCGGCCTGCGCGACGTGGGGCGCGAACCGGCCGGCCCGCTCCCGCAGCCGGAGCAGCTCGGCGGCGCCGACCCCGCCCGCGTAGGTGGCGGCGAGCCCGGTGCCCGCCCACAGGTCGGCGCGGCGCTGCACCGGGAAGGAGTCGACGAGGTCGGCGACGACCTCCACGTCCGTCCCGCCGACGAACCACAGCGCGCGCCCGATCCCCTGGTCGATGGCGTGGTGGGCGTGCGCGCGGGTGCCGTCGGCGGGCCACGGGAACGCCGCGGGCCGGTACTGCTCGTGCACGTGGCGGCGGGTGTGGAAGTAGGCCTGGTGGAAGCCGTAGCCGTCGAGCACCAGCCCGCGCAGCAGCGGGTCCAGCGTCTGCGCCGACGGCCAGCGGAAGCGCGGCAGCCGCGCCATCGCCCAGCCGATGCCGACGTAGACCAGGTAGACGTGCCGCTCGCCCGGCCCCTCCAGGAGCCCGGCGACGTGGTCGCGGTGCCCGAAGGGCAGGCCGTCGAGCACGGCGGCGCCCATCCCGGCGCCCTCGTAGGCGAAGCCGCGCCAGGCGTCGGGGACCTCGGCGAGCCGCTCGTGGGCCTCCTCGGCGCACCGCGCCTCGACCGCGTGGGCGAATCCCCGCAGGAACATCGCGCCCACGGTCTCCAGGTTCTCCTGGGCCGCGGCGTCCTTCCGGTGGAATCCGCGGCGCGCGAGCGAGCATTCCGCGACGTCCGGCGTCAACAATCGGCGCCGCAGCGCCCGCAATCCTCTGCTCACCGCAGTTCCGCCCTTTCCGGTCCGGCCTTTCCCATCCGTTCCATCGTCGATGTGCCCGACCGTTCCCGACCACTTCCGCGTTGCGCCCGGAACGCCGTTTCGGAGAAGCCGCTCAGGCCGCGGCGGAACGGCCGGCGGCGGCGCCGATCCCGGCCCGGATCGCAGCGCGCCACACCTCGTAGGCGGGGGCCTCGGGGGTGGCCGCCTCCTCGCCCACCGCGGTGGTCGCGGCCAGCCGCACCGCGGCGTCCACCGACAGGCCGCCGAAGGCCAGCGTCGCGGTGCCGGTGTGCGCCGGGACGCAGCCGGCCGACGTCCGCGCGACGGCGGCGAACACGGCGCCGAGCGCGAGCTGCGGGGCGTGCTCGCCGGCGCGCCCGCGGAGCAGGGCGAGCTCGGCGGCGCCCGCGCCACCGGCGAACGCGGCGGCCAGCCCGACCCCGGCCCACAGGTCGGCGTGGCGGCGGGCCGGGAAGCGCCCGACCGCCGTGGCCACCTGCCGCACCGACGCGCCGTGGACGAACCACAGGGCACGCCCGACGCCCTGGTCGACCGCGCGCGGGAAGTAGTCCGCCCGGCCCAGCCACGGGTAGGGCGCGGGCTCGTGCTGCTCGTCGACCCAGCGGCGGGTGTCGAAGTAGGCCTTGTCGAAGGCGTAGCCGTCCACCGCGAGCCAGCTCAGCGTCGGGTGGTGGGGGACGTCGCCGAGGTCGGGCAGGACACGGCCCCACAGCGGGCGCGGCAGCCGGGCCATCGCGAAGCCGACGCCGATGTAGGACAGCAGGACGTGCGGCCGCGCCGGGCCGGCGAGCAGGTCGCGGGTGCGGTGGGTGCGGAACCCCGCCATCGCGTCCAGGACGACGGCGGCCATCGCGGCGCCCTCGTAGGCGAAGCCCCGCATCTCCGGCTCCACGAGGGCCAGCCGGCGCTCCAGCTCCCACGCGGAGTCCTGGTCGATGCCCCACTCGAACCCGCACACGACGGCCTGCGGGATGGCCTCGAGGCGCGCGGTGGCGGGCGAGGGCACGACGGGGAAGCCCCGGCCGGCGAACCCGACCTCGGTCAGGGAGGGGGCGAGCGCCAGGCGGCGCAGCGATCCGAGCAGCGTCGACATGTCCTACGACCTCTTCGGTCCGGGCACCGGGACCGGGGACGCACGGGTGCCGGGGGCGGCGCGCGGTCCGGCGCGACCAGCGCCGCGCGCGCGGGGCGCGGCGGCGGCGCCGCGGGACGCGACGACGGGACCAGCGTCGGGGGTGCCGCTCGAGGCCCGGTCGAGCCCGGTGCGAGGATCGGACGAGGCGCCCTCCGCGGCGCGCCGGGGCCCGACCGGGACGGGCCGGACCACCCGATGGAGTTACCATCGCTCACGAAAGTGCACGGCCGGCACCCCGGTCCGTGCCCACGATCGGCCCCACCCGAGGTGACCGTGATCCGAGTTCTCCTCGCCGAGGACATGCACATGCTGCGCGGCGCCCTCGTCGCCCTGCTCGACCTCGAACCCGACATCGAGGTGGTCGCGGAGGTCTCCTCGGGGGACGCGGTGCTGGCCCACGCGCGCAAGCACGCGCCCGACGTGGCGGTCCTCGACATCGACCTGCCCGGCAAGGACGGCCTGTCGGTCGCGGCCGAGCTGCACGAGGCGCTGCCCTCCTGCCGCACCCTGATCCTCACGAACCTGGGCAGGCCCGGCATGGTCCGCCGGGCGCTCGACGTCAAGGTCAACGGGTTCATGCTCAAGGACTCCCCGGCCGAGAAGCTGGCCAACGCCGTGCGCGACGTCGCCGCGGGCCGCCGGGTGATCGACAGCGAGCTGGCGCTCGCGGCGTGGGAGAGCCAGGACTGCCCGCTGGGGGCCCGCGAGCTGGAGACGCTGCGGCTGGTCGCCGAGGGCCACGGCGTGGAGGAGATCGCCGCGGAGCTGTTCCTGTCCCCCGGCACCGTCCGCAACTACCTCACCACGGCGGTCACCAAGCTGGACGCCCGCAACCGGGTCGACGCGATCCGGATCGCCCGCGAGGCCGACTGGCTCTGAGCCGGCCGCCCGGCCGTTCCGCCGCTCGTGCGTCCGGCCCTCGTGCGGGCGGCCGCACGGGCGGTCAGCCGTCGGGGGCGGGCACGCTGGCCCGCAGGCGGTGCACCCGGCCGTCGGTCTCGGCGCACAGGACCCCGCCGACCGCCGCGGTCCGCTCGGCCAGGTTGCGCAGCCCGGTGCCGGCGCGCCCGCCCGGCCGCGCGGGCCGCACCCCGTCGTTGACGATCTCCAGGTGCACCGCGCCGCCCTCGGTCCGGATCGCGATGGCGCACCAGCTCGCGTCGCTGTGCCGCAGCACGTTCGTCACGCCCTCGCGCAGCACCGCCGCCAGTGCCGCGCCCGCGGGCCCACCGGGGCAGGGTGCGGCCCGGTCCAGCCGGACCCGGACGTCGACGGCGGTCAGGGCGTCCTGGGCGTTGTCCAGCTCGTCGTCGAGGCCGGTCGGCGCGCCGCCGTGCGTCACCTGCCGCACGTCCGCGAGCGCGCGGCGGGCCAGGGCGAGCACCTCGTCGAGCTGCGTGCGGGCGAGCCCGGCATCGGGCGGCAGCAGCCGCACCGTCAGCTCGCACTTGAGCGCGATGGCCGACAGGCTCATGCCCAGCAGGTCGTGCACGTCGCGGGAGAGGCGCTCGCGCTCCTGCACGGCCGCGACCCTGGCGAGCTCCTCGCGGGCCTCCGCCAGCTCGCCCACGGCCTGCACCAGCAGCGACAGCCCGAACAGCGCCAGCCCGAGCGCCACCGTGTCGGCGACGACGAGCACCGCGCGCACCACGTCGGGCGGCGTGGTGGTCAGCTCGGCGGCCGCCGCGCCGAGCACGACGAGCAGCGAGAGCGGCAGCGCGGCCCGCGGGGGGAAGGCGACCAGCAGCCCCGCGACGAGCAGCCCGGCCTGCCCCGGCCAGGGCGACCCGACGGTGTAGGGCACCAGCAGCAGCGCCGCCAGCAGCAGCGGGGCGACGGTGACGGCCCGGGTCGGCCGCGTGCGCCGGACGAGCAGCCACGCGGTCAGCAGCGTGGCCGCGACCACCGCGACGGACGCGGCGACGCGCGGCGGCACCGGCGCGGGCGCCGTGGCCACGGCCTCCACGCCGGCCACGCCGCACGCGCAGAGCGCCAGCACGAGCACCGCCCTGGCCAGCGCGGGCGCGAGCGGGAGGATCGGGCGCGCCGACCCGGTCCGGGCCCGGTGCAGCAGGCGCTCCGCCAGGCGGCGCGGCCACGCGGCGGTGGACGACCCGGCCGGCGGCTCGGTCCCCGGGGAGGGGGTCGGCGGGGACGGGTCGGCAGGCGACGGGGCGGGGGACGACGGCTCGGGGCACGACGGCGCTGGGGGTGTCCGCGCGTCCCCCGCGGCCGGCCGGGGACGCCCCGTCACCCGTGGCCGGCGCCCGGGCGCCGTCCCGCGACGCCGTCCGCGCGCATGCCGATCCGACCCCCAGGCACCACGGTCCCCCGACTCCCCGACGGCGGTGCCGTCACTCGAACGAGTGACAACGCTACGTCCCGTACCGGCCGCACGGCAACGGCGCGCGGTGAACCCCGGGGTGGGCGCGGGTGAACGTCAGGGGCCGACGGGGACCGAGGCCCGCAGCCGGTGCCGCCCGTCGTCGCGCTGGACCGAGAGCTCCCCGCCGACGAGCTCCACCCGCTGCACCATGTTGACCAGCCCGTTCCCGCCGATGCGGTCGTCCTCGGCCGGGGCGGGTGCGCGCCCCACCCCGTCGTTGACGATGTCGAGCACGACCCGGTCGGGCCCGGTGCGCAGCGAGATCTCGCACCAGCCCGCCGCGCTGTGCCGCAGCACGTTGGTGACCGCCTCGCGCAGCACGGTGGCGAGGACCGTGTCCACCGGCTGCCCGGGCAGGTCCCCGGCGCGGTCCAGCCGCACCCGGATCGAGGCGGCGGCGAGGGTGGCCTCGGCGAGCCGGCACTCCTCCTCCAGCGACATCCGGCCCTCACCGGCGAGCACCGTCCGCACGTCGCCCACGGCCCGGCGCGCGGCGTCGAGGACGTCGTCGAGCTCGGTGCGGGCCCGGTCGGGGTCGCGGGTCACCAGCCGCGCGGCCAGCTCGGACTTCAGCACGATCGTCGACAGGCTCAGTCCCAGCAGGTCGTGCACGTCGCGGGACACGCGCAGCCGCTCCTGGGCGACGGCGAGCCGCCCGATGTCGGCACGGGCGGCGTCGATCTCGGCGACCAGCCGGGGCAGCGTGGCCAGCCCGTACACGACGAGGCTGATCAGGATCGAGCCGAAGGCCAGGTAGAACCGGTCGTAGCCGGTCATGCCCGCGGCGAGCACGTCGGCGCCGACCCCGGCGACGAGCACCGCGAGCCAGCCCGCGACCGCCGCCGCCCGCGGGAGCACGGCGAGCGTCAGGCCGGCGAGGTAGGCCGGCAGGCCGAGCCACGGGGCGCCGATCACTACACCGGGCAGGAACGTGAGCGCGGCCAGCAGGACGAGCAGCACCGCCCGCCGGCGCAGGGTGCCGCGCACGCCGTCGCGCGGGACGAGCTGCAGCGCCAGGCCGAGGAACGCCGCGCCCGCCGCCGCGGCGAGCACCGCGGCGCCCGGCCCGCGCTCCTGGCCGGCCCGCACGACCGCGAACACGAAGAAGCTGAGCAGCGAGACCGCCAGCAGCCCGCGGGCGAGGCGGGGGGCGAGCGTCACCCCCGGCTGCGGCGCCGCGGGCACGGCGTCGTCGCGCAGGGCCCGCTGGACGCGGGTCACCCGGCGCACGTCGTCCCCGGCGCGGCGGGCGCTCGCGGAGAGCTGCTCCAGCTCGCGGGTGGCGATCTCGGGGGCCGAGCGGAGCAGCCGGACGACGAGCTCCCCGCGCAGGGCGATGGCCGAGAGGCTCTCGCCGAGCAGGCCGTTCACCTCCTGGGCCAGCCGGACCCGTTCGGCCGCGACCGCCAGCCGAGCCAGCTCCCCGCGCGCGTCGTAGGCCTGCACGACCAGCCGGGCGAGCACGCTGAGCCCGTACACGGCCAGCGTGCCGGTGGTCGTCGAGGTGACCGCGTAGACCGCGGCGTAGACCGGGCCGGAGGCCTCCCCCACCGGCCCGCCCACCACCAGCGGGACGACCAGCGCGAGCGTGCCGCCGAAGACGAGCAGCCCGAGCGCGCGGGGCAGCACCAGCAGCGCGGAGGCCGGCAGGAAGCCGGTGAAGCCCTGCCACACCACGCCGAAGGACAGCAGCGGCACGAGCACGAGCACGGCCTGCACGCCCAGTGCGACCAGGCTCCACGGCGCGCGGGGCGGCCGGTCCGGGCGGCTGAGGTAGCCCGCCTGCAGCCCCACGACCGCCAGCACGGCCAGGACCAGCGCGACCGCGGTGGGGCCGTCGGCCCGCAGCAGCGCCCCGCCGATCGCGAAGAGCCCGTACCCCCCGAGCCCGAGCCCGAGCAGCAGGGTGGCGAACTCGCGTTGCGGGAGCCGCAGCCCGAGCAGCGGCAGGCGCGGGCGTGCCCGCCCCGCGCGAGGGGTTCGCACCATGCCGCCGTTCCCCTCGCCCGTCCGGTCCGGCCGGCGCGGGACGTCCCGCCGCGACCGGCGACCAGTATGCGGCCGGCCGGGGCGCCGGTCCACCGCCGGACCCACGGTCAGGCCCCGGCCGCCACCGGGTCGAGGACGCACTCGCCGATGCCGATCTCCCCGGGCCACGGCCCGCCGGCCAGCGCGTCGGCGGTCCGGCCGCCTGCCGCGGGAACGGCGTGGGCCGACATGCCCAGTGCCGCCGCGGCCAGGTAGAGCACCGACTGGAACATGCCGCAGTGCTTGAGCGCGACCGCGTAGGACGCCCCGGTGAACACCCAGGTCAGCCGGTCCATGCGGGCGGTCACGGTGAGCACCACGGCCGGGCGCCGCGGCGAGCCGCAGCCGAAGCGGCCGATGTCGAGCAGCTCGTCGACGACCGGGGCCCGCTCCTCGACCAGCGTGAGCACGTGGTCGAGCGGGTCGTAGTGGTACACGCCGCGGGGCAGGCCGGTGCAGCGGTCGACGGTGAGGTAGAGCTCCAGCTCGTACAGGCACGCGGTGCTCAGGTAGGGCCGCTGCGACGCGGCGTGGCCGTCGCCCAGCCCCGGCACGTGGGCGGGCCCGGTGGACCGCACCCGGGCGCTGTGGTGCAGCAGCGCGCCGAGCTGGTCGGTGGTGAAGTCCGCACCGCTCACGGTCGGGCAGGTGTGGTCGGTCGCGAGCAGCCGGCCGAGCGGGGTGCCGAGGTCCTGTCCGGGGGTGCGCAGCGGGAAGACCCGGCCCGCGGGGCGGGGCCGGGTCACCGGTCCGGGGGCCGCGACCGCGGCGGCGTCATCCGGGGGGCGCTCCCCGCGCCCGGCCCGGGTGCGGACGTGGAACTCCAGCTCGTGCGGCGCCCAGCCGCGGGTCGCGCGGCCCTCGTCCTGCGGCGGCGGGCCGTCCGGGTCGACGACGACGAGCAGGCCGGCCGCGCAGAGGAAGGCGACCAGGTCGCGGGCCACCCCGGCGGGGACGCCGGCGGCGACGGCGAGCCGCTCGGGGGTCGTCGGTGTGGCGAGCAGCCCGACGACGAGGGCGGCGACCGGCTGGCACAGGTGCGCGGCGAACGGCGCGTCCGGCACCTCCAGCACCATGCCCGCCGGCCCGGGGCGGAGCACGGCGAAGCGGGAGAGCCGCACGGTGCGCGACGGCGGCACCGTCGCGGGGTGCAGCACCGCGCCCGGGTCCGTCGGCACGGCCGTGACCAGCGGGCCCTGCCCGTCGGGCAGCCCGAGGGAGTGCACGACGGCGCCCCCGAGGTCGTCGAGCAGCCGCTCCAGCCGCTCGACGTCGGCGCGGTGCACCGCGTCGTGCTGGCGCAGCGTGTTGTGCAACGAGACCGGCCCGTACGCCATGCGGCGCAGCGACTCGGCCACGGCGGGGCTGGTGTCGGTGATCTCGTGCTCGCCCCAGCGGGTGACGACGGTCATCGCGCCCGGCACCGAGCCGTCCTCGAGCATGGTGTCCTCGCCGAACGACCACAGGCGCACGGTGCTGGCCGAGTCACCGGATCGCAGGTCCATCATCGGGTCACGCCCTCACGGGAACATCGGCTCGGGGTTGAGCTCGTCGTACGGCACGGGGGTCGCCCGCCGCCCGAGGCGGACGGGGACGTCGAACAGCCGGCCCGGTGCGAAGCGGGCCCAGAACGGTCGCAGGCCGGGCACGACGACCCGGGCCACGGGCAGGCCCACGTCGGGGCGCGTCTGGTCGAGCACGAGGACATCCAGATCCTGTGCGGCCAGTGTGCCGACCAGCCCGGCGAGTGTCGCGGCCGCGTCCCGCGGGGCCGGGGGGTGGTCCCCGGGGCGGCGCGCGGGGCGGTCCGGGTCGGGCAGCAGCCAGGGGCGGCCGGCGACCCCGGCGCGGGCCCACGCCGCGCGGTCCGGGTCGGTGATCGCCTCGACCGGGACGGCCGCGCCCGGGAGCGCCTGGTTGACCTCGGCGAGGGCCCGACCCACCGCCTCGGCGGGGTCCGGGGCCGCGCCGTAGCCGGTGAGGATCCGCTCGCCGCCTCCGGGCTCGGGGCGGCGCAGCCGGGAGACCGCCACCATGACCGGCACGCCGAGGTCCGCCGACACGTCCAGGACGTGCAGCGCCCGGCCCGCGCGGTCGTGCCGCTCGACCTGCTCGGCGATCCGCGGGTCGGCGAACGCGGCCAGGTCCACGCCGGGCACGCGGCTGCGGTTGTACCACCAGAGCCCGACGGCGTCGCGCTCCACGAGCTCCAGCAGCCCGTGCAGGACGGCGTCGGTCAGGTCGGCGCCGGCGGCGCAGCCGTTGGACTCGGCGAACAGCGAGCCGTCCCCCGGCGCGCCGTAGAACAGCGTGGCGCTGGGCAGCAGGCGCCTGCGCCCCCCGGTGAGCGACCACAGCGGCGTCCAGTCGTGCTCGGCGGCCGGGTCGAACGGCGCGGCCACGTGGTTCGACGGCGAGTGCCGCGCGTTCCAGGCCTCGCGGCCCGGGAACTGGCGGGGGTCGAACAGCATCCAGCCGCGCGGGTCGACCGCGGCCCCGCCCAGGCCCTCCAGGCTCCCGCGGACGCGCGGCTCGTCGCCGTGCCAGGTGCCGCTGAAGCGCTCGAGCGCCTCGCACAGCGCCGCGGCCTTCGCCGCCGACGCCGTGAGCCCCTTGCCCCCGCACTGGCCGGCGGTGCTGCGCCGCAGCGCCGCGAGGTCGGCCACGCCGGGGGGCACGGTGGGCCCGGAGAGCCAGGCGTGCAGCCCGGGGGCCGCGGCGGGGTCGGGCGCGAGCGCCTTGACGATGCCGGTGACGGGGCTGACGAGGTGCCGGTGGCGGTCCAGCGTGGCCTCGGGGTCGCGGACCGGCCCGGGGCCCGGGCCCGGCGCGCGCAGCTCGACCGGGGCGGAGATCCGGTCCGCGACGAGCCCGGGGTCGCCGCAGGTGCCGCACTGGGGGCGGCGGCCGAGCGGGTGGTGCTCGCCCCGCAGGGTGTAGGTGTCCCAGACCCAGACGGCGTCCTGCCCGTCGTGGCGGTGCCCGCCGAGCCACTTCACGGCCTCGAGGGCGACGAGGTCGGCGACCGCCGCGGCGCCGGGCCGCAGCGCCGCGGGGTTCGCGCACAGCGGCCCGGTGCGGCCCAGCAGGGTCCGCACGAGCTCGACGGGCTTGCGGTGGGCGGCGAGGCGGTGGGCCAGGCAGTGCCAGCAGGCCGACGCGCCGGGCCGGAACACCGGGCCGAGCCACAGCCGCGCGCCCGACGTGCAGGCCAGCAGCCAGGGCCGACCGGCCGCGCGGTGCTCGGCGTCCACAGCGGCCAGGCCGGGGTCCAGGTAGTCCCCGCACACGACGACGGTGAGCGCCGCCGGGGGTCCCTGCGGCCCGGCGGCGACGACACCGGCCGCGGCCAGCGCCGCCGTGACGGGGCCGGGGTCCGCCCCCACCCCGCGCACGTCCACGACCGCGACGGCGTCGGCGGCGGGCGGCGGCTCGGTCCCGCAGCCCTCCCACCAGGCCTCCTCGGCGACGCGCCGCAGCGCGGCGGCGTCCCCGGCGGGGGCGGCCGGGCCGGGCGGGGTGACGACCAGGCCCGCGGCGACCAGCTCGTGGAGCAGGGCGCGGACCTCGTCCGGGGTCATCCCGGCCGGCCCGGCCGCGAGGAGCGACTCCTCGTCCCGGGTGCCGTCCAGCAGGCGGGCCAGCGCGGCGACGCGGGTGCCGCGCAGCGCGGTCACCCCGCGCTCGTCGACGCAGAACACCTGGTCCGCGGTGGTCTCGACGCGCAGGTGGCGCCGGAACCGCGGGTACGCGGGGACGGTCCGGGCGGAGGTCATGCGGCGACGGCACCCGGCGCGGCGGCGGCCGGGACGGCCGGCGGGGCGGAGGACGGCGACCGCCAGCAGTAGCACGTCAGCGCCGGCGCGGCGGAGCCCTCGTGGCCCCAGACGTCGAAGCGCTCGACGAGCAGGGCCGCGGGGGCGTCGGGGCGGGGAGCGGGCGTCGTGGGTCGCATGGATCCTCCGGTTGTGCTCGATCGGGTGAGACGGACACCACGATCCTGGGCCCGGCCGGGCGGGCCGCACCACGGCACGGATCACCACTCGCGCATGAATTCCTCACGTACTCCGCGCCGCCGTTTTCATAGCCCGACAGGTGGCCTCCTCACTGCCGCGACAGGCCTCTGATCTGCGAATCTTCTGGAGCCGGCCCTGCGGGAGCCGGATCACCCGGTCCGCCCCAGGACCCCCGCAACCCCACGTCGAGGAGGCGAGCATGCCGGCTGTCCGAACCCGTGACGGCGCGCCGGGCGACCCCCGAGGGGTGGTCGCTCAGGGTGAGGCCACCTTCACCCTCCTGGGTCCCCTGGAGATCCTGAAGGACGGCGTCGACCACGCCCCGACGGCGCCCAAGGTGCTGCAGCTGATGGCGGTGCTGGTCCTCAACCCGGGCCGCGTCGTCCCGGTGCACACCCTCGCCCGCGAGCTCTGGGGCGAGCGCCCCCCGCGCAGCGCCCGCACCACCGTGCAGACCTACGTCTACCAGCTCCGCCGCTGCATCGAGCAGCACGACCTGGCCCCGGACCCCGAGCACATGCTCGGCACCCGCGCACCCGGCTACGTGCTGCGCATCGCCCCGGACCAGGTCGACGTGGAGCGGTTCCGCCGCTGGTGCCGGGAGGGCCGTGCCGAGCTCGCGGCGGGACGCGCCGCCGAGGCCGCCACGCTGCTCGACCGCGCGGTCGACCTGTGGTCCGGCCCGGCGCTGGCCAACGTCGCCTGCGGGCCGGTGCTCGCCGCCCACGCCGTCGACCTGCAGGAGCAGCTGCGCGACGCGCGGCACCTGCGCGTCGAGGCGGCCATCGCCTGCGGGACGCACCGCGAGCTGGTCGGCGACCTGCGGGTCCGGGCGGCCGTCGACCCCTTCGACGAGGACCTGCACGGCCAGCTGATCCGCGTGCTCGCCCGCAGCGGGCGGCGCTCGGAGGCCATGAGCACCTACCGCGAGCTGCGCCGCCGCCTGGTCGGCCAGCTCGGGGTGGAGCCCAGCACCGCCCTGCAGTCCCTGCACCTCGACCTGCTGTCCGACGCCAGCTGACCACCGTCCGTAGCACCGCACCGAGAGGGAGAACCACCATGTCTCGCACGTTCGGCCAGTACTGCGGTCTGGCCCGGGCACTGGAGCTGGTCGGCGAGCGCTGGGGACTGCTCGTCGTCCGGGACCTCGTGCTCGGCCCGAAGCGCTTCACCGAGCTCCGCGAGGGCCTGCCGCGGATCCCGGCCAGCATCCTCTCCGCCCGGCTCAACGAGCTGGAGCAGGCCGGTGTCGTCCGCAGGCGGATCCTGCCCGAGCTCGACGCCTCGGTCGTCTACGAGCTCACCGACTACGGCGCCGACCTCGAGGAGGTCGTCCTGACCCTGGGCCTGTGGGGGGCGCGCTCCCTCGGCGACCCCGGCGAGGGCGACGTCTTCACGATGGACTCGGCCCTGCTCTCGCTGCGCACGACCTTCCGCGCCGACCACGCCCGCGGCGTCCGCGCCTCCTACCAGCTGCACTACGGGCCCGAGATGCTCCTGCACGCGATCGTCGACGACGGCAGGCTGACCGTCGGCGAGGGGCCGCTGCCCGGCGCCGACCTCGTCGTCGAGTGCTTCGGCTCGGTCAAGCCGCTGTTCTCCGGGGAGCTCTCCCCCGCCGACGCCCTCGCCGGCGGCGTCCTGCGGATCACCGGCGAGCGCGCGCTCCTGGACCTGTTCGCCGAGATGTTCCACATCCCCGCGGCGCCGCTCCCCGTCGAGGGGCTCGCCGTCCACTGACCGCCCCCGGGCCCGCCCGCGCCCCGCCAGGGGCGCCGGGCAGGCCCACCCTGCCCGGAATCGCCCGGAATCGGTGTCGGAAACCGATACGGCCACCCTTCCGGCTCGTTCCTGAATAGACCGTTCCTCGAGCGGCGACCGCCACACTCGATGGGAACCCGATTGTCACCGGCCTACCGGTGGAGAACGGACGGAAGACCATGAGCACCCTTTCCGGACCCCGGGCCGTGGCATCGACGAATGTCGTGAGTCTGGACGCCCACCGGCGCGAGCGGCCCATGCACGTGGCCGTCCGGCGGGCCATCGGCATGCTCCACGACAACTATCACGAACCGATCACGTTGACCGATCTGGCCGCCGAGGTCTACGTCAGCCCGTTCCACTTCTCGCGGCTGTTCGCGAAGGCGACCGGGGTCACGCCCGGCCGCTACCTCACCGCGGTGCGGCTGTTCGAGGCCAAGCGGCTGCTGCTGACCTCGGACCTGACCGTGTCCGACATCGTCTGCAGCGTCGGCTACTCCAGCGTCGGCACCTTCACCAGCCGGTTCACCCGCGCCGTCGGGATGACGCCCTCGCAGTACCGCGAGCCGCAGGTGCGCGACCTGCTGCTGGCCATCGCCCCGCACTTCCAGCGGCTGCCCTCCCTGGAGGCGCTGCGCGACGCCGGGCGCGGCTGCGCGGGCAAGCCCCGCGGCAACGCCTCCATCACCGCGCGGATCGACCTGCCGGTCGACCAGGCGCCGGGCAACCTGCTCGTCGGCGTGTTCGCCGAGACCATCCCCCAGTGCGGGCCGGTCGCCTTCACCGGCCTGCAGCGCACCCGGTCCGCCACCGTGACCCTGGAGAACGTGCCGCCCGGCCGCTGGCTCGTCCTCGCCGCGGCCGAGCACCCCACCGCGGACGGCGGGCACGCGCTGTCCTTCGGCTCGCTGCGCCAGCCCGTCACCGTCACCGGCGACGAGAACGTCCCGGTCCGGGTGCGCGCCCGCGCCCTGCAGCCGACCGACCCGCCCATCGCGATCACCCTCGCGGCCCGCTCCGAGCGGCCCACCTCCCCCGGCGCCGACCGGGCCGTGGCCGCCGCCCGCGCGCTCACCCTGGCGGCGTGATGGGTGCCCCCGACCGGTCCCGTACCGAGGCGATCGCGATCGTCGGCATCGGCCTCGCCTACCCCGACACCGGTTCCCCCGGCGAGTTCTGGGAGAACGTGCTCGCCGGACGCCGCGCCTTCCGCAGGCTGCCCGACGAGCGCATGAACCGCGCCGACTACTTCTCCGAGGACCCGCACGCCCCGGACCGCTTCTACGCCGACCGGGCCGCGGTCCTGCGCGACTGGTCGTTCGACCGCCGCGCCCACCGCATCGCCGGCAGCACCTACCGCTCGACCGACACCACGCACTGGCTCGCGCTCGACGTCGCGTCGCGGGCGCTGGCCGACGCCGGGTTCGCCGACGGCGAGGGCCTGCCCCGCCGCACCACCGGCGTCGTGCTGGGCAACAGCCTGACCGGGGAGTTCTCCCGCGCCAACGTCATGCGCCTGCGCTGGCCCTACGTCCGGCGCACGGTCGCCGCGGCGCTCGCCGAGGAGGGCTGGGCCGAGGAGGACGTCGCCCGCTTCCTCCGGTCGCTGCAGGGCCGCTACAAGGCGCCCTTCCCGGTCATCGACGAGGACACCCTCGCCGGCGGCCTGGCCAACACCATCGCGGGCCGGATCTGCAACCACTTCGACCTGGCAGGCGGCGGGTACACCGTCGACGGCGCCTGCTCGTCCTCGCTGCTGTCCGTCGTGACCGCGGCGAACGCGCTGGTCGAGCGGGACCTCGACGTGGCGGTCGCGGGCGGGGTCGACCTGTCCATCGACCCCTTCGAGGTGATCGGCTTCGCGAAGACCGGGGCGCTGGCCACCGGCGAGATGAAGATCTACGACGCCGGGTCGAACGGCTTCTGGCCCGGGGAGGGCGCCGGCGCGCTGG
This sequence comes from Pseudonocardiales bacterium, assembly GCA_026393175.1. Classification (GTDB taxonomy): domain Bacteria; phylum Actinomycetota; class Actinomycetes; order Mycobacteriales; family Pseudonocardiaceae; genus Pseudonocardia. The sequence continues at coordinate 8,022 of JAPLAT010000443.1, read as the reverse complement.
TGCTCATGCGCGAGTCCGACGCCGTGGCGCGCGGCGCCCGGATCTACGCCTCCGTCACCGGCTGGGGCGTCTCGTCCGACGGCAAGGGCGGCATGACCCGCCCCGAGGCCGCGGGCCACCGCCTGGCCCTGGAGCGCGCCTACCGCCGCGCCGGCTACGGCGTGGAGACCGTGACGCTGTTCGAGGGGCACGGCACCGGCACGGCGCTGGGCGACGCGACGGAGATCGAGGCCCTCTCCGGGGCCCGCCGCGACGCCGCCCCCGGCGCCGCGCGCGCCGCGCTGGGCAGCGTGAAGGGCAACTTCGGCCACACCAAGGCCGCGGCAGGCGTGGCCGGGCTGATCAAGGCCGCGCTGTCGGTGCACCACCAGGTCATCCCGCCGGTCACCGGCAACGCCGAGCCGCACCCGCTGCTCACCGGCGACGCCGCGACGATGTACCTGCCGCGCACCGCCGAGCTGTGGCCCGCCGACCAGGAGATCCGCGCGGGCGTGTCCGCGATGGGCTTCGGCGGCATCAACTCCCACGTCACGGTGCAGCAGGCACCGGGCGTGGAGCGCCGCCGCGAGCTCGACGCGACCACGCGGGCGCTGGTCGCGGGCCGGCAGGACGCCGAGCTCCTGGTGTTCGACGCCGACGACCGCGCCGCGCTGCGCGCGTCGGTGGCCGGGCTCGTCGGGATCGTCGGCGGGCTCGCGTTGGCCGAGCTGACCGACCTGGCGGGCGAGCTGGCCCGGCGGTCGGCCGGGCGGCCGGTCCGGGCCGCCGTCGTCGCGGCGACGCCGGACGAGGCCGAGCGCGGCCTGGCCCGGCTGCTGGAGCTGATCGACGACGACGTGCCCGAGCGGTCCGGGCCTGCGGACGGGGTCTTCCTCGGCACCGCGGCCGCCCGGCCGCGCATCGGCTACCTGTTCCCCGGCCAGGGCGCGGGCCGCGGCGGGGTCGGCGCGCTGCGCAGGCGCTTCGCCGTGGCCGAGCAGGCGCACGCCGCCGCGGGCCTGCCCGAGGGCGCCGACCGGACCGCGACCGAGGTCGCCCAGCCGCGGATCGTCTCCGGGTCGGTCGCCGGCCTGCGGGTGCTCGAGCTGCTGGGCGTCGAGGCGTCGGTGGCGACCGGGCACAGCCTCGGCGAGCTGACCGCCCTGCACTGGGCGGGGGCGATGGACGAGGCGCGGCTGCTGGAGCTGGCCCGCGTCCGCGGCCGCGTGATGGCCGACGCGGGCGGCACCGACGGCGCGATGGCCGGCCTGGCCGCGGACGCCGCCACGGCCGCCGAGCTCGCCGGGGACGACGCCGTGATCGCCGGCTACAACGGCCCGCACCAGACCGTGGTGTCCGGGACGAGCGCGGCGGTCGAGCGGATCTGCGCCCGGGCCCGCGCCCGCGGCGTCGGCGCGACCCGGATCGCGGTCTCGCACGCCTTCCACTCCCCCGCCGTCGAGCCCGCCGCCGAGGCGATGGCCGGGCCGCTGGGCCGGGTCGGGTTCGACCGGCTGGTGCGCCCGGTCGTGTCCACCGTGACCGGGGACGTCCTGCACGGCGGCGAGGACCTGGCCGAGCTGCTGCGCGACCAGATCGTGCTGCCGGTGCGCTTCCGGGAGGCGGCCGAGCAGGTCGCCCGGCGCTGCGACCTGCTCGTCGAGGTCGGGCCGGGCCGCGTGCTGACCGGGCTGGCCGGGCAGATCGCCCCGGGGACCCCCGTCCTGGCGATGGACACCGACAGCGCGTCGCTGGTCCCGCTCCTGCGGGTGCTCGGCGCCGCGTTCGTCGCCGGGGCCGCGCTCGACCTCGAGGCGCTGTTCGCGGGCCGGGTCGTGCGCCCGCTGCCGCTCGACGGCAGCGCCACGTTCCTCACCAGCCCCTGCGAGACCGCGCCCGCGCTGTCCGCGGACCTCTCGGCCGAGCCGGAGGAGGCGGCCCGGCCGCTGCCCGGCTCCGAGGTCGGGATGGGGGCCACCAGCTCCACGCTGGACCTGCTGCGCTCCCTCGCCGCGGCCCGCGTCGAGCTGCCGGTGGAGTCGCTCACCGCCGACACCCACCCCCTCGACGACCTGCACCTCAGCTCGATCACCGTGGGGCAGATCGTCAACGACGTCACCCGCGCGCTGGGCCGCCCGCCGCTGGAGGGCATGCCCAACTTCGCGACGGTGTGCCTCGGCGAGCTCGCGGAGATGATCGACGAGCTGGCCCAGACCGCCCGGCCCGAGGACACCGGCCCGCGGGGCGAGGTCCCCGGGGTCGCGCCCTGGGTCCGGCCCTTCGCGGTCGAGCACGTGCGGGCCCCGCTCCCGGTGGCCCCGCTGCCCGTCGCCGACGTCGCGACCGGGGCGGGCCGCGCCGAGTGGACGGTCCTCGCGCCGGAGGGCCACCCCCTCGCCGAGCCGCTGCGCGCCGCGCTGGCCGGGGCAGGCCTCGGCGACGGGGTGCTGCTGTGCCTGCCCGCCGACGCCGACGAGAGCCACTTCGGGCTGTTCCTGCAGGCCGGGCGCACCGTGCTGGCCGCGCCCAGCGGCACGCGGTTCGTGCTGGTCCAGCAGGGGCTCGGCGCGTCCGGCCTGGCCCGCACGCTCCGCCTGGAGGACCCCTCCACGCGCACGACGATCGTGGAGCTGCCCGACGTGCTCGCCGCGGGCGGGCCGGCGCTGGACGCGGCGGTGGCGCGGGTCGTCGCCGAGACCGCGGCCACGCAGGACCACGTCGAGGCGCGCTACGACGCCGACGGCACCCGCTGGGTGCCCGCGCTGCGCACGGTCCCCGCGGTCCCCGCGGACGCCGCGCTCCCGCTCGGCCCCGACGACGTGCTGCTGGTGACCGGCGGCGGCAAGGGCATCACCGCCGAGAGCGCGCTGGCCGTCGCGGCCGAGAGCGGGTCGGCGCTGCTCCTGCTGGGCCGCAGCGACCCGGCCGGGGACGCCGAGCTCACCGAGAACCTGGGCCGGATGACCGCCGCGGGCGTGCGGTACCGCTACGAGCGCGCCGACGTCACCGACGCCGTCCAGGTCCGGGAGGCCGTCGCGCGGGGCCAGGAGGCGCTGGGCCCGGTCACCGGCGTGCTGCACGGCGCCGGGCGCAACGAGCCGGGCGCGCTGTTCAGCCTCACCGAGGAGTCCTTCGCGTCCACCGCGGCGCCGAAGATCGCCGGCCTGCGGGCGGTCCTCGACGCGGTCGACCAGGAGCGCGTCCGCCTGCTGGTGACGTTCGGCAGCATCATCGGCCGGGCCGGCCTGCGCGGGGAGGCGCACTACGCCACCGCGAACGACTGGATGACCGAGCTGACGCTGCGCTTCGGGCGGGAGCACCCGGCGGCGAAGGTGCTGGCCGTGGAGTGGTCGGTGTGGTCGGGCGCCGGCATGGGCGAGAAGCTCGGTGTCGTCAGCGCCCTGCAGCGCGACGGGATCACCCCGATCCCGACGGCGGACGGCATCGCGGTGCTCCGCGGGCTGCTGGCCCAGCCGGACGCGCCGCCGGTCACGGTCGTCTGCGGCCGGACCTCGGGCCTGCCCACGCTGCCGGTCGAGCGCACCGAGCTCCCGCTGCACCGCTTCGTCGACCGCGTGGTGGTGCACTACCCCGGCATCGAGCTGGTGACCGAGGCCGACCTCACCGCGGGCAGCGACCCCTACCTCACCGACCACCGCCTCGACGGGGACCTGCTGTTCCCGGCGGTGCTGGGGATGGAGGCGATGACCCAGGTCGCCTGCGCGACGACGGGACGGTCCGGCGTGCCGGTGCTGTCCGGGGTGGAGTTCCTGCGCCCGATCGTGGTGGCCCCCGGCGGGTCGACGACGATCCGGATCGCCGCGCTCGCCGTGGCGCCGGACACCGTCGACGTGGTCGTGCGCAGCGAGGAGACCAGCTTCGGCGCCGACCACTTCCGCGCCCGGCTGAGCTTCACCAGGCCCGAGCTCGCCGAGGAGCCCGGCCGGGCCCCGGCGGCGGGCACCGGGCTGCCCCCGGTGCCGTGCGACCCGGTGACCGAGCTGTACGGCTCGGTGCTGTTCCAGGGCAAGCGCTTCCAGCGGCTGCTCGGCTACCGGCACGCCGCCGCGCGCCGGGCCGTGGCCGAGGTGGCGGCCGGTCCGCAGGCGGGCTGGTTCGCCGGCTTCCTGCCCCAGGAGCTGCTGCTGGCCGACCCCGGCACCCGCGACGTGGCCATGCACGCCATCCAGTGCTGCGTGCCGGACGCGACGCTGCTGCCCCAGGGCGTGGAGCGGCTGCACCTGGCCGACCGGGCCGACCAGGACGTCGACCACGTCGTCCTGGACGCCAGGGAGCGCTCGCAGGACGGGGACAGCTACGTCTACGACGTCGACGTCCGCGACCCGGACGGGCGGCTCGTGGAGCGCTGGACCGGGCTGTCGCTGCGGGCCGTGCGGCACCGCGGCGGGACCGGGCCCTGGCCGCCGTCGATGCTGGGCCCGCACCTGGAACGGCACCTGGAGCCGGCGCTCGGCGGCCGCCGCGCCGTCGTCGTCGAGCCGGACCCGCCCGGCGCGCCTGCGCGCACGACCGAGGAGCGCCGCGCCCGGACCGCGCTGGCCGCGGGCCGCTCCCTGGGCCGCCCGACCGCCGTGCGGCACCGGCCCGACGGCCGCCCCGAGGTCGACGGCGGTACCGTCTCGGCCTCGCACACCGCCGGCCTGACGCTCGTCGTCACCGGGTCCGGGGTGCTGGCCTGCGACGCGGAGACCGTCGTCGCGCGCACGCCGGAGGACTGGTCGGGCCTGGTCGGGGCGGACCTGCTCGCGGTGCGCGACGTCGTGGCCCGCGAGGTCGACGAGTCGCCCGACGTCGCGGCCACCCGGGTGTGGTCGGCGCTGGAGTGCGTCCGCAAGACCGGGAGCAGCACGCAGGTGCTGACCCTGCACTCCGTCCGCCCGGGCGGGTGGGTGCTGCTGTCGGCGGGCGCGGCGCGGGTCGCGACCTGGGTGACGCGGATCGAGGGCCGGACCGAGCCGGTCGTCTTCGCCGTGCTGGCGACGAGGGAGGACTGACATGTCGGAGTACTACGAGTACCGCCACACCGTCGGGTTCGAGGAGACCAACCTCGTCGGCAACGTGTACTACGTCAACTACCTGCGCTGGCAGGGCCGGTGCCGGGAGATGTTCCTCCGGGAGAAGGCCCCGGCCGTGCTGGAGGACGTGCGCGAGGACCTCAAGCTGTTCACGCTCAAGGTCGACTGCGAGTTCTTCTCCGAGATCACCGCGTTCGACGACCTGTCGATCCGGATGCGGCTCGAGGAGCTGACGCAGACGCAGGTCGAGTTCAGCTTCGACTACGTCCAGGTCACCGGCGGGGCGGAGAACGTCGTCGCCCGCGGCCGGCAGCGGATCGCGTGCATGCGCGGGCCGAACACCGCCACGGTGCCCGCCCGCGTGCCCGAGGCGCTGCGGCGCGCGCTCGCGCCCTACGCCGCGGACGGGGTGGCGGCATGAGCACGGGGCCGGTGGTGCCGCACCGGCACCTCGCCCCGGTCCCGGAGCCCCGCGAGGGGGACGACGCGGTCGACCTGCGGGCGGTGATGGGCCAGTTCGCCACGGGCGTCACCGTCCTCACCGCGGGCGGCGAGGGGGCGCACGGCATGACGGCCAACGCGTTCAGCTCCGTGTCGCTGACCCCGCCGATGGTGCTGTGCTGCGTGGGCCGGGCGGCGCGGATCCACCGGGCCATCATCGAGGCGAACGCGTTCGCCGTGTCGATCCTCGCCGCCGGGCAGGGCGACATCGCGCGCTACTTCGCCGACCGGCGCCGCCCGGACGGGATGGCCCAGTTCGCGGCCGTCGACACGGAGCTGGGGGCCCGCACCGGCTCCCCGGTGCTCACCGGCGCGCTGGCCTGGATCGAGTGCTCCCTCGCCGAGGTCTACGAGGGCGGCGACCACTCCATCTTCCTCGGCCAGGTGCTCGCCTGCGGGCGCGGCACCGGCACCGGCGCGCTGTCGTTCTTCGGCGGCGGCTACCACCGGCTCGACCCCACCGGCCGCCCCGCGGCCCGGACGAAGGACGCCTCATGACCGAGCAGCAGCCCCGCGGCACCGGCCGCCCGCCCCGCACCTCGCCGCCCCGGGCGGCCGCGGGGTCCGTCCCCGACGCGGCGGCAGGCTACCTGCGCTCCCGCACGTCCCGCCCCACCCTGGCGCGGGGCCTGGTCTGGAGCGACCTGGTGCGCGAGATGGAGGAGGAGTGGGCCGCCAAGCAGGCCGCCGCGGCGGGCACCGTCGTGGCCCTGCCCCGGGCCGCCGCGCCGCGCGACGGCGACGCTCCGCGCGCGGTGGGCGAGGCGGCGTGACCTCCGCGGCCGGGCTGCCCGTCGAGGACCCGCGGGGGGAGGGCACCGTCGTGCCCTTCCCCCGCAGGCCCCGGCCCGGGCCGCCGACGATGGAGCAGCTGCGGGCCGACCGGGCCGTGCGGCGGGCCGAGGCGCTGGCCGGGCGGCCCGACGCCGTGGAGCGGCAGCACCGCCAGGGCAAGCGCACCGCGCGGGAGCGGCTCGACCTGCTGCTCGACCCGGGCTCCTTCGTCGAGCTGGACCTGCACCGCACCGGCGGCACCACCGGCGGGGGCGGCGTGCTCGCCGGGTCCGGCACGGTGGAGGGCAGGCGGGTGTTCGTCTACGCCCAGGACTTCACCGACGCGGGCGGGTCGATCGGGCGCGTGCACGCCGCCAAGATCCACAAGGTGATGGACCTGGCGGTCGCGACGGGCGCCCCGGTCGTCGGCCTCAACGACAGCGGCGGCGCCCGGATCCAGGAGGGGGTGCTCGCGCTGCACGGCTGCGGCGAGCTGTTCCGCCGCCAGGTCGCCGCGTCGGGGATCGTCCCCCAGATCAGCGTCGTGCTCGGCCCCTGCGCCGGTGCGGCCGCGTACGCGCCCGCCCTGGCCGACGTCGTGTTCATGGTGCGCGGGGCCGCGCAGATGTACCTCACCGGGCCCGACGTCGTGCGGTCGGTCACCGGGGAGCGGATCGGCCACGACGAGCTCGGCGGCGCCGCGCTGCACGGCCTGGAGTCCGGGGTCGCCACGGTCGTCACCGACGACGAGGAGGAGTGCTTCGAGCGCCTGCGCGAGCTGCTGGCGTTGCTGCCCTCCAACAACCTGGACCCGGCCCCCGCCCTGCCCCCCGTCGGCGCGGTGGACGACCCGCGGCCGCGGCTCGCGGAGATCGTGCCGGCCGACGCCCGCCGGCCCTACGACGTGCGCGAGGTCGTCGCCGAGATCGTCGACGACGGCGAGATGGTCGAGATGCACGCCGAGTGGGCCCCCAACGTGGTGTGCGCGCTCGCCCGCATCGACGGCCGGACCGTCGGCGTCGTGGGGAACCAGCCGCTGGTCCTCGCCGGGGTGCTGGAGCGGCGCGCCTCCCAGAAGGCGGCCCGGTTCGTCCGCTTCTGCGACGCGTTCGGCATCCCGCTGGTCACCCTCGTCGACGTCCCCGGGTTCCTGCCCGGCCGCGACCAGGAGGCGGGCGGGATCCTGCGGCACGGCGCGCAGCTGCTCTACGCCTACTGCGAGGCCACCGTGCCCCGGGTGCAGGTCGTGCTGCGCAAGGCCTACGGCGGGGCCTACATCGTCATGGACTCCCGCTCCGTCGGCACCGACGTGTCGCTGGCGTGGCCGACCAACGAGGTCGCGGTGATGGGCGCGGAGGGCGCGGTGAACGTCCTGCACCGCCGGGACCTGGCGGCGGCACCGCATCCGGAGGCCCTGCGCGAGCACCTGGTGGACGCCTACCGCGAGGAGCACCTGCACCCGCTGCACGCCGCGGAGCACGGCCTCGTCGACGACGTGATCGACCCGGTCGACACCCGCTCCGCCGTGGCCAGGGCGCTGGAGCTGCTCGACGGCAAGCGGGCCGAGCGCAGGCCCCGCAAGCACGGGAACGTGCCGCTGTGAGCGGCCCGCGGCCCGTCCTGCGCGTGCTGCGCGGGCGGCCGGACGACACCGAGCTGGCCGCGCTGCTGGCGGCGCTGGCCGTGCTGGCCCGCGACCGCCCCTTCGGCCAGGAGCCCGGCTCGGCGGCGG
>JAPLAT010000282.1 GCA_026393175.1 Pseudonocardiales bacterium | reverse complement strand
TGCACGCGCAGCACGCCGGCGGGGAGCGGCAGGTCGGCGCCGAGCCGTCCGGTGGCCCGGACCTGCGCCCCGAGCTCCTCGCGGCACTCCCTGGCGAGGGCGTCGGGCTCGGACTCCCCCGCCTCGACCCGCCCCCCGGGCCGCTCCCACCGCCCGGAGAGCTCCGGTGGGCGGGTCCGCTGCGCGACCAGCACGCGCCCGTCCCGCACGAGCGCGGCCGCCACGACGATCATCGCCCCATCCTGCCAGCCACCCCCGCCCGACGGCCCCGACTCGCGCACGCCCAGCCCCCGACTCGCGCACACCCAGCCCCCGACTCGCGCACACCCAGCCCCCGACTCGCGGACGTGCCGGGACACCCCCCCGCGAGTCGGGGTGTGGGCGTGCGCGAGTCGGGGTCGGGTTGGGAGCGCGGGCGGGTCAGGCCACGGGCCAGCGGACCTCCAGGCGCGCGCCGCCGTCCGCGGCCTCGCCCGCCACGACCGTCCCCCCGCGCCCCCGGACCAGGGCGGCGACCAGGGCGAGGCCGAGGCCGGCCCCGCCGTCGGCCTGGGGGTCGAGGCGCACGAACCGGTCGAACACGCGCTCCCGGTCGGGCGCCGGGATGCCGGGGCCGTCGTCCTCCACCACCAGCCGCACCCAGCGCCCGGCGGGCAGCACCGCGACCCGGACGACCGACCGGGCGTACCGGCGGGCGTTGGCCAGCAGGTTGTCGACCACCAGCTCGACCTCGGCCGGGCCGGCCGCGACCGACGCGGGGGCCGGGGCGACGACCTGCACGGCCGGTCCCCCGTCCGCGCCGGACGACCGGCCCGCCGCGGCCCGGGTCACCACCACCAGGTCGACGGGCCGCGGGTCGGGACGGGTCCCGGCGTCGGCCCTGGCCAGGGCGAGCAGCCCGGCGAGCAGGTCGGTCAGCCGCTCGGCCTCCCCGGCCACCGAGCGCAGCGTCTCCTCGGCCAGCGCCGGGTCCGGGTGGGCGACGGCGACCTCGGCCTGGGCCCGGATCGCCGCGACCGGCGAGCGCAGCTCGTGCGCCGCGTCGCCGGTGAAGGCCTGCAGCCGGGCCACGGCGTCGTCGCGGCGGGCGAGCAGCCGGTTGATCTCCTCGGCCAGCGCGCGCAGCTCGTCGTCCGCGGGCGGCACGGGCAGCCGCTCCCCCGGCGGCAGCGCGCCCGCGGCCAGCCGCATCCGCTCCACGGGGCGCAGCACGGCCCGGGTGCCCAGCCACGCCGCCGCCGCGACGATCGCGGAGACCACCAGCGCCCCGAGCACGAACGCCCCGGCCGCGCGGGCCAGCAGGACGGCCCCGCCCACGATGTCGCCGACGGCGACGACGAGCCGGGTGGAGCCGGCGGGCACCACGGCGGGCACGGCGAGGTAGCGGCGCAGCTCCCCGAACGGCCCGGCCACGACGCCGGAGCCGGCGGCGAGCTGCTTCACCTCGCCCGGGGACAGCGACACCGGCGGCCCGCCGTCGACGGGCGTGCCCGCCGTGTCGAGCACCCGCAGCGTCGGGGTCGCGACGGCGGCGGGTGGGGTGCCGGCGACGAGCTGCCCGGCGGCGACCGTCGCCTCGGCCCGCAGCTCGACGTCGGCCGCGCCGAGCAGCGTGACCGTCAGCAGCCCGACGCCGAGCCTGCTCAGCAGCAGCAGCGTCACCAGTGCCACCCCGCCGACGACGAGCGTGACCCGGGTGCGCAGCGTCCGCGCGGCCCACCACGCCCGCAGCCGGGCGCTCACGGCACGGACGCGACGAGGTAGCCGTACCCCCGCACCGTGCGCAGCACCTGCCCGGCGCCGACCGCGTCGAGCTTGCGCCGCACGTACCCGACGTAGACCTCGACGACGTTGCGGCTCGCGGCCTGCTCGTCGCCCCAGACCAGGCGCAGCAGCTCGTCCTTGGCGACGGCGGTGTCCGGGCGGCTGGCCAGCGCGTGCAGCAGCGCGAACTCGCGCGGGGAGAGCTCCACCGGCTCGCCGTCCCACGTCACGGCGCGCGCCACCGGGTCGACGACGAGCGACCCGAGCCGCACCCGCTGCCCGATCCGGCCGAGCGCGGCGTCGCGGCGGCGCAGCAGCGACCGGAGCTGGGCGACGAGCACGACGAACGCGAACGGCTTGACGAGGTAGCCGTCGGCGCCGAGGTCGAGCCCGTCGGCCTGGTCGTACTCGCCGTCCTTGGCCGAGACGAGCAGCACCGGGGTGTCGACGCCGGCCGCGCGCAGCTGCTCCAGCACCCGGTAGCCGGACAGGCCGGGGAGGATGATGTCGAGGACGATCGCGTCGAAGCTGCCGGTGAGGGCGGCCTCCAGCGCCGAGGGCCCGTCGCGCAGCGCGACGACCTCCATGCCCTCGGCCGTGAGCCCGCGGGCCACGGCCGTCCGGACCCCGGGCTCGTCGTCCACCACCAGTACGCGCGCCATGTCGCGGCGAACGTACCGCCGACCGGCCGGGTCCGGCTCAGAACTCTCTCAGGCTCGATGGGTCAGGCTGTGTCCATGAGAGCTGGGGCGCGAGGCGGGTCGTCGGGGAGCCGGGCGGCGAGGATCGGGGCGGCCGGGGTCGCCGTGGCCGGGGTGGTGGGCCTGGGGCTGCTGGCGCTGCCCGCCGGGGCGGGCGCGGCGCCGGTGCTGCCGCCCGTGGCGCCGGAGGAGCTGGTGGCCTCGGTGCTGCAGGCCGACCCGGACGCGTTCGCGGGCACCGTCGAGCTGGACAACGCGCTGGGCCTGCCCGCCGTGCCGGGCGTCCCGGCGGCCGGCACGAGCAGCGCGCGGGTCTGGTCCGACGGCGACGACGCCGGCCGCGTGCAGATCCCCTCGGCCGACGGCGAGCGCACGCTCGTCACCGACGGCACCACGTTCTGGGCCTGGGACTCCGCCGAGAGCACCGTCGTCACCGGGGAGAAGGGCGAGCAGCCGGCGCAGGAGCGGGTGGCGGTCGACCCGACCGCGGCCGCCGCCGAGGCCATCGCCACGCTGCAGACCAGCAGCGAGGTCACCGTCGACGGCACCTCCGAGGTCGCCGGGCGGCCCGCCTACGAGCTGGTGCTGACGCCCTCGCCGGACGAGCGGACGCTGCTGCGCGAGGTGCGCATCGCCGTCGACGCCGAGCAGCGGGTGCCGCTGCGGCTGACCGTGCTGGCCCAGGGCTCCACGGACCCGGCGTTCGAGATCGGCTTCACGGAGCTGTCGTTCGGCGCGCAGGACCCGGCGCTGTTCACGTTCACCCCGCCGCCCGGCGCGACCGTCGAGGAGGCCCCGGCCCGGCCGGAGCCCGGCGACCGGCCGGAGTTCACCGGCGCGGCGCCGCAGGTCGTCGGCGAGGGCTGGGACACCGTCGTCGTCGCGACGGCGCCGCAGGACGCGCTCGCCGGGCGGCCCGACGGCGACGGGGGCGAGGACCCCCGCGAGCAGATCGCCGCGTTCGGCACGCCGGTGAGCGGACCGTGGGGCAGCGGCACGCTGATCAGCACGGCCGTGGGCTCGGCGATCCTCACCGACGACGGCCGGATCGCCGCCGGTGCGGTGCCCGAGCAGGTGCTCACCGAGGCACTGGGCTCGTGACGCAGGTGCTGCCGGGCGCCCCCTCCACGGAGGCGGCGCCCGGCGTCCCGCTCGCCGCGCGCGCCCGCGGGCTGCGCAAGACCTTCGGCACGACGGTCGCCGTCGACGGCATCGACCTCGACGTCCCGGCCGGGTCGGTGCTGGGGATGCTCGGGCCGAACGGCTCGGGCAAGACCACGCTCATCCGGATGCTGCTGGGCCTGACCCGGCCCACCGCGGGCGAGGCGGAGCTGCTCGGCCACGCGATCCCGGACGAGGCGGCGCGCGCGCTGCCGCACGTCGGCGCGCTGGTGGAGGGGCCGGGGTTCCACCCGTTCCTGTCCGGGCGCGACAACCTGCTGCGCGTCGCCGCCACGGAGCCGCTGCTCGGACGCCGGGACATCCCGCGCGCGGTGGACGCCGCGCTGGAGCGGGTCGGGCTGGCGGACGCGGCCGGGCGCCGCTTCCGCGGCTACTCCCTGGGCATGAAGCAGCGCCTCGGCCTGGCCGGCGCGCTGCTGCTGCCGCGGCGCCTGGTCGTGCTGGACGAGCCGACGAACGGGCTCGACCCGGCCGGCACCCGCGACGTCCGGCGGATCATCGCCGAGCTGCACGGGGCGGGCGCCACCGTGATCGTGTCCTCGCACCTGCTCGCCGAGGTGGAGGCGACGTGCACGCACGTGGCGGTGCTGCAGGCCGGGTCGCTGGTGGCGACCGGGGAGCTGGCGGCGCTGCTGGAGTCGGGCACCGGCGGCATGGACGTCGCGACGCCGGACGTCGACCGCGCTCTCGACGCGCTGCGCGCCGCCGGGCTCACCGCCTACCGGTCCACCGCCGACGAGCCGGGCGTGGTCGTCACCGAGAGCGGGCCCGAGGTGGTCGCCCTGCTCGTGCGGGCCGGGGTGGCGGTGCACGAGGCCCGCAGGCGCCGGGCCCGCCTGGAGGAGCTGTTCGCGCGCCTGACCGAGGAGACCTCCTGATGACCACCGTCGAGGCCCCCGGCGCCGGCTCCCCCGACGCCCGCACCCCCGCGGCCGACGCCCCGCGCACCGCCCCCGTGGGCCGGCTGCTGCGCGCCGAGCTGCGCTGGGTGCTGCTCCGCCCGCGCACGCTGGTGATGCTCGGGCTGTTCGCGCTCGTGCCGGTGCTGATCTCGGTCGGCGTGGCCGTCGCCGACGCGACCGACCGCGGGCCCGGGCTCGTCGGTGCGGTCGCCGGCAACGGGCTGGTGCTGCCGGTCGTCGCGATCACGCTGTCGCTGGTGCTGCTGCTGCCGCTCGCGGTGGCCATGGCCGCCGCCGACGCGATCGCGGGCGAGACCGCGCACGGCACCCTGCGCGGCCTGCTGCTCGCACCGGTCTCCCGGCTGCAGCTCGTGGGGATGAAGGCGTTCGGCGTGATGGTGGTCGCCACGCTGGCCGCGGTCGTGCTCGCCGTCGTCGGCGTCGTCGCCGGGCTGGTCGTCGTCGGGGGCGCGGAGGGCCAGCTGGTCACGCTGTCCGGTACCGCCGTCGGCCTGGGCGAGGCGCTGCTGCGGGTCGCGCTCGTGGTGGTCTGGGCGATCGGGCAGCTGGCCGCGGTCGGGGCGGTCGCGCTCGCGATCTCGGCCGTCACGGAGCACCCGCTGGTGGTGCTGGCCTCGGTGCTGGGCGGGCTGATCGTGTTCGGCGTGCTGTCGGCGATCCCCGCGCTGGACTGGCTGCAGCCCTGGCTGCTCTCCTCGGGCTGGACGGCGGGCGCCGACGTGCTGCGCGACCCGGTGCCGCTCGGCGGGCTCGTGGAGAGCTCGGTGCGGGCGCTCTGCTACGTCGCCGTGGGCCTGGGCCTGACGACCTACCGGATGCTGCGCCGCGACGCCTGACCCCCGCCGTGCCGCGATCCTCTCGATGAGCGAGACTCTTTGTCGTGAGTACTCTGGATCCCCGCCCCACCGCACCGTCCCGCCTGGCCGGGCTCGCCACGTTCGGCGTCGCGGCGGCCGCCGCAGCCGTCACCGGCAGCCTCGCCGCCACCGACGCCGCCGGCCGGTACGGCGCGCTGGTGCAGCCGTCGTGGGCGCCGCCGCCGTGGCTGTTCGGCCCGGTCTGGACCGTCCTCTACACCCTGATCGCCGTGGCCGGCTGGCTGGTCTGGCGGCGCGCGGGCTGGTCCGGCGGCCGCACGGCGCTGACCGTCTACGCCGTCTCGCTCGTGCTGAACGCGCTGTGGACCCCGCTGTTCTTCGGCGCCGGGCTGTTCGGCGTCGCGTTCGCCGAGATCGTGCTGCTGGCGGCGTCGATCGTCGCGACGATCGTGCTCTTCGCCCGGCACAGCCGGCCCGCGGCCGCACTGCTCGTGCCCTACCTCGCCTGGGTGTCGTTCGCGGGCGCGCTCAACCTGGCGATCTGGGTGCTGAACTGACGGACCCCTTGACAGGCAAGTGACGACTTGCCTATAAACGTGCCCGTGGACGCCGTGTTCAAGGCCATCGGCGACCCCACCCGGCGGGTGATCCTGGACGAGCTCGTGGCCAGGGACGGGCAGACGCTGTTCGAGATCTGCACGCGCCTGGCGATGACGCACGGACTGTCCTCGTCGCGTCAGGCCATCTCGCAGCACCTCGCGGTGCTGGAGGACGCCGGGCTGGTGACGACGCGGCGCGAGGGCCGCTACAAGTTCCACCACCTCGACACCACTCCGCTGCGCTCGATCACCGAGCGCTGGCCCGTGAAGGATGAGCCGTGATCAGGATCAACATCACCAGCGTCTTCGTGGACGACCAGACCAAGGCACTCGCCTTCTACACGGACAAGCTGGGCTTCGTCCTGCGGCACGACGTCCCGCTCGGCGAGCACCGCTGGCTCACCGTCGTCTCGCCCAAGGAGCCCGAGGGCGTCGAGCTGCTGCTGGAGCCCGACGGCCACCCGGCCGTGCGGCCCTACAAGGAGGCGCTCGTGGCCGACGGCATCCCGGCCGCGTCGTTCGCCGTCGACGACGTGGTCGCCGAGCACGAGCGACTGGTCGCCGCCGGCGTGCGGTTCGTGCAGGACCCCACACCGATGGGCCCGGTCACGATGGCCGTGCTGGACGACACGTGCGGGAACCTCGTCGCCCTCGCGACCTACTCGGAGTGATGACCCCGGAACGGGTGGTCGATCTTTCCCGCGACGGCGCCGGTGGGAACGGTCCCGACGACGGGTGCCCACCCCGGGCACCGGTTCGGAGGGAGTCCCATGCCTGCCTGGCTCGAGAGCGCACTGACGTCGGTGGCGACGTTCGTGCCCCAGCTCGCCCTGTTCCTCGTCATTCTCGTCGTCGGGTGGATCGTCGCCCGCGTCCTGCGCAAGGTCGTCGACGCGCTGCTGGAGCGCGTGGCGCTTCGACGCCGCCGTGCAGCGCGGGGGCCTGGGCTCGGCGATGGCGAACGCGAAGTACGACACCAGCGACCTGGTGGCGCTGCTCGTCTACTACGCCGTCCTGCTCATCACGTTTCAGCTCGCGTTCGGCATCTTCGGGGCGAACCCGGTGAGCCAGCTGCTCACCGACATCGTCGCGTTCCTGCCCCGGATCGTCGTCGCGATCGTCATCGTCGTGCTCGCCTCGGCCATCGCGGCCGCGGTGAAGGACCTGGTCACGGGCGTGCTCGGCGGGCTGTCCTACGGGCGGGTGCTCGGCACCGTCGCGTCGGTGTTCGTGATCGGCCTGGGCGTCATCGCGGCGCTGTCGCAGATCGGCGTCGCGATCGCCGTGACGCTGCCCGTGCTGATCACGGTGCTGGCGACGGTCGGCGGCATCCTCGTCGTCGGCGTGGGCGGCGGGCTGATCGGCCCGATGCGCACCCGCTGGGAGGGCTGGCTCTCCGCCGCGGAGCAGGAGACGAGGGCGGCGACCCCCGCCGCCACCCCCGCTCCCGTGGCGACCACCCCGGCCAACGGCGCCCCGACGCAGGAGATGGCGTCGCAGAACTGACCCCCGCGACGTTGCAGCAAAGCCACTTTCACGCAAGGAGATTGCGTGAAAGTGGCTTTGCTGCAACGTGGGGTAGGGTCGCGACCGTGCAGCGCCAGTACTGGTTTACCGCTCCGGCCCGTGACGGGTCGGCGGGCGACCTGCTGCGCTGACCTTCCCCCACGAGCCGGATCTCGCCGGCTCGGAGGGACGCTCCGCGGGCGGCGGGCCGGAGCAAGGACCCACCGCCGTGACCACCGCACTCCCCCGGCTCGACGCCCGACGCACCGTCGCCGTCAGCCCGCTGCTCTCCCCCGCGCTGCTGCGCCACGAGCTCCCCGCCGACGAGCGCGTCGCCGGGACCGTCGTGCGCACCCGCGACGAGGTCGTCGACGTCCTCGACGGCCGCGACGACCGGCTGCTCGTCGTCGTCGGCCCCTGCTCGGTGCACGACCCCGTCGCCGCCCTGGACTACGCCCACCGCCTCGCCGCGCAGGCGGAGCGCCACGCCGGCGAGCTGCGCGTCGTCATGCGGACCTACTTCGAGAAGCCGCGCTCGACCGTCGGCTGGAAGGGCCTGGTCAACGACCCCGGCCTGGACGGCACGTTCGACGTCAACCGCGGCCTGCGCACGGCCCGGCGGCTGCTGCTCGACATCACGGCGCTGGGCCTGCCGGTGGGCTGCGAGTTCCTGGACCCGATCACCCCGCAGTACCTGTCCGACATCGTGACCTGGGGGTCCATCGGCGCGCGGACAGCGGCGAGCCAGGTGCACCGCCAGCTGTGCAGCGGGCTGTCCATGCCGGTGGGGATCAAGAACGGCACCGACGGCGACGTGCAGGTCGCGGTGGACGGCGTGCGGGCGGCGGCGGCCAGCCACGTGTTCATGGGCATCACGCCCGACGGCCTCGCCACGCTCGTCTCGACCTCGGGCAACCCCGACTGCCACGTCATCCTCCGCGGCGGCGCGACAGGGCCGAACCACGGTCCCGAGCCGGTCGCCGCGGCCCTGACCGCGATGCGCGCCGCCGGGCTGCCCGAGCGGCTCGTCGTCGACGCCAGCCACGGCAACAGCGGCAAGGACCACGTCCGGCAGGCCGCCGTGGCCCGCGACCTGGCCGGCCGGATTGCGGCGGGCGAGCGCGGGATCGCGGGCGTGATGCTGGAGAGCTTCCTCGTGCCCGGCCGCCAGGACCTGGGCGGCGAGCTGACCTACGGGCAGAGCGTCACCGACGCCTGCATGGGCTGGGACACCACGGCCGGCCTGCTCGACGAGCTCGCCGCGGCGGTGGCGGCGCGCCGGTAGGCGGGTGACCGGTGACCGGCACACGGTGGTCGTCCGCGGGCGCGGCGGCGACCACCGTGTGCCGTTCGGCCGGCCGCGGGGCCCGGCTCCTCGGCGCCGCCGCGGTCAGGCCGGCTTCGCGGGGGTGTCCAGCCACGTCGCGAACAGCGCGTCGAGGTCGCGGCCCGCCACCTCCTCGGCGAGCGCGACGAACTCCGCCGTCGTCGCCCCCTCCCCCGCCCGCGCGGTCCACGCGGTGAGCAGCCGGCCGAACGCCTCGTCGCCGATCCCCCGGCGCAGGGCGTGCACGGTCATCGCGCCGCGGACGTAGACGGCGTCGTCGAACAGCCCGTCCGGGCCGGGGTCGCCGATCCGCAGCGCCCAGAACGGGTCACCCGCCGGGCGCGCGGTCTCGGTGGCGAAGCGCTCGTCGACGGTGCCGCGGCCCTCCCGCTCGTCCCACAGCCACTCCGCGTACGTGGCGAAGCCCTCGTTGAGCCAGATGTCCTGCCAGCGCTCCAGCGGCCTGCTGTCGCCGAACCACTGGTGCGCGATCTCGTGCACGACGACGACGTCACCGGACACCGGGTCGTCGAAGAACGTCGACCCGTAGATCGGGCGCGTCTGGTTCTCCAGCGCGAAGCCCATCTCGGGCACGTCGTCGACGATGCCGCCCGCCGCCGTGAACGGGTAGGGCCCGAACACACCGGACAGGAACTCCACGATCTCGGGCTGGCGCCCCAGCGAGGCCGTCGCGACGGCGAGGCCGGGGACGTCGGGGTCCAGCGCGTCCCAGTACCTCAGCCCGCCCGCCTCGTACTCCCGCACGTCGAAGTCGCCGATCGCGAGCCCGAGCAGGTAGGACGCCATCGGCTCGGCGGACCGCCAGGTCCAGGTCGTATCGGTGCGCTCGGCCAGCACGCCGTTGGAGACGGCCGCCAGCCCGGCGGGCACCGTGACCGCGACGGTGTAGGTCGCCGGGTCCGACGGGTGGTCGTTCACCGGGTACCAGGTCGCCGCGACGTCGGGCTGGCCGACGGCGAGCGCGCCGTCGTCGGTGTGGAAGAAGCCGGACGGGCCGAACAGGTCGTCGAGCGTGCGCGGGACGCCCGAGTAGCCGACGACGGTCGTGAACGGCGCGTCGAGCGCGAGCGGGGCGGCGGGCGTGACGACCAGTTCGTCGCCCTCGCGGACGGCGGCCGCGGGCGCCCCGTCGACGCCGACCTCACCGACGTCGAGCCCGCTCAGGTCCAGGTGGAACGACGACAGGTCCTGGGTGGCGCGGGCGGTGATCGTGGCCGTGCCGGACAGGACGTCGGTGGTCGGGTCGTAGGCGATGTCGAGTCGGTAGTCCTGCACGTCGTAGCCGCCGTTGCCGTCGAGCGGGAAGTAGGGGTCGCCGACGCCCGGCGCGCCCGGCGTCGGCCCGCGCACGGCGGACGCCGTCCCGCCCACCGTCGTCGGGGCGCACGCGGCGAGCAGCACGAGCGCGCAGGCGAGCAGGGCGGCGGGGCGGGGCACTCCCGTCATCCTGCCGGTCAGTCGCGGCGGCGGGCGAGCAGGGAGGCCTGCGGGGTCGGCTCCGTGCCCTCTGCCGCGCACGTCAGCGAGGCGCGGACGTCGAACGGGGAGCCGTCGAGCAGGTCCGCGCGCAGCCGGTGGAGGTCCAGGTCGACGCGATGGCCGAACGCCTCGTCGTCGTGGTTGACGTCGTCGCCGAGCTGGAACGCGAGCAGCAGGTGCCCGCCGGGGGCGAGGGCGCGGTGGAACCCGGCGAGGACGGCCCCCCGGTCCGCGGGCGGGACGTGGATGAGCGAGTACCAGGCGACGAGCCGCCGAGGGAGTCGTCCGCGACGTCGAGCGCGGTCATCGTGCCCTCGGCGAACGGCACGCCCGGTCAGACGTTGAACCGGAACTCGACGACGTCGCCGTCCTGCATGACGTAGTCCTTGCCCTCCATGCGCACCTTGCCCGCGGCCTTGGCGGCGGCCATGGAGCCGGCGGCGACGAGGTCGTCGTAGGAGACGATCTCGGCCTTGATGAAGCCGCGCTCGAAGTCGGTGTGGATCACGCCGGCGGCCTGCGGGGCGGTGGCGCCCTGCGGGATCGTCCAGGCGCGGGCCTCCTTGGGACCGGCCGTGAGGTAGGTCTGCAGGCCCAGGGTGTGGAAGCCGGCGCGGGCGAGGGAGTACAGCCCGGGCTCGGGCTGGCCGATCGACTCCAGCAGCTCGCGGGCGGACTCCTCGTCCAGCTCCAGCAGCTCGGACTCGACCTTGGCGTCCAGGAACACGGCGTCGGCGGGAGCGACGAGCTCGGCCAGCTCCTTGCGCTTCGCGTCGTCGGTGAGCACGCCCTCGTCGGCGTTGAAGACGTAGAGGAACGGCTTCGTGGTGAGCAGCGAGAGCTCGCGCAGCGGCTCGCGGTCCACACCAGCGGCGAACAGCGTCGTGCCGCCGTTGAGGATCTCCACGGCGCGCTCGGCCGCCTCGAGGACGGGGCGGCGGTCCTTCTGCATCCGCGCCTCCTTCGTCAGGCGCGGGACGGCCTTCTCCAGCGTCTGGAGGTCGGCGAGGATCAGCTCGGTGGAGATCGTCTCGATGTCGGAGGCGGCGTCGATGCGGCCGTCGACGTGCACGACGTCGGGGTCGTCGAACACGCGCACGACCTGGCAGATCGCGTCGGACTCGCGGATGTTGGCCAGGAACTTGTTGCCCAGCCCGGCCCCCTCGGAGGCGCCCTTGACGATGCCCGCGATGTCGACGAACGACACGACGGCCGGCACGATCTTCGCCGAGGAGTGGATCCGGGCCAGCTCGGCGAGGCGCGGGTCGGGCAGCGGCACCACGCCGACGTTGGGCTCGATCGTCGCGAACGGGTAGTTCGCGGCGAGCACGTCGTTGCGGGTCAGGGCGTTGAACAGGGTCGACTTGCCGACGTTGGGCAGCCCGACGATCCCCAGGGTGAGTGACACGGGGGTCCAGGGTAGTCGCGCCGCCCGTCGGGCTCCGCGCTGCACCGATCGGAGGTATGGTGCGCACCCGAACGCGCAGCCCGACGACGGGGGTGAGGTCGTGCGCACGGTCGTCCGGACGATGTTGGCCGCGGCGACGGGCGCGGTGCTCGTCGCCGGCGGGGTCACCGCGATCCGCCTGGGCGAGGAGCCCGACGACGCCGCGGTGCCGGAGGTGGCGGCCGCCGCGGGCGGGGAGGTGCTGCAGGGCGACGACGCCCGGCCCGTCCCCGAGATCGTGCTCCCGCCCGAGGAGCCCCCGGCCGCCGTGCCGCCCGCCGCCCTGCCGCCCGTCGCCGCCGTGCCGGCCCCCGTGTCACCCGCGGCCGCCGAGCCCGACGCCGTGCAGGACGCCGCGCCCGCGCGGGAACGCCCCGTC
>JAPLAT010000078.1 GCA_026393175.1 Pseudonocardiales bacterium | reverse complement strand
GCGCTCGACCCGGCGACGGGGACGCTGCTCGGCGCCCGCGCGCTCCGCCCCTCCGACGGCGCGCCCCCGGTCGGCGCCGCCGCGCGGGAGGCGCTGGCCGCGGTGCCCACCCCGCTCGCGGCGCTGGGCGCGGCCACCACGCTCGCGGTCGTGGCCACCGACCTGGCGCTGGACAAGGCCGGCTGCGCCCGGCTCGCCACGATGGGCCACGACGGGCTGGCCCGCGCGCTCGCCCCCGTGCACACGGTGCTCGACGGCGACGTCGTGTTCGGGCTGTCCACCGCCGACCGCCCGGCCCCGGACGTGCCGGGCCTGCTCGCCCTGCACGCCGCGGCCGCCGACGTCGTCACCCGCGCCGTCGCCCGCGGGGTGCTCGCCGCCGGCACCACCACGACGCCGGCCGGCTCCTGGCCGGGCTACCGGGACGTCGTCGCGGGCGCGGGGCGCGCGGCGAGGTAGAGCGGCGCGGACAGCGCGAGGACGGCCCCGCCGGCGACGATCGCCGCCTCCGTCGTGGTCGCGGCGGCCAGCGCGGTGAGCCCGAGCAGGCCCAGCGCACCGCCGAGCTGGAACACCAGCGACCCGACCGAGAGCACCGTGGCCCGGTGCCCGCCGTCGACGTGCCCGTGCAGCAGCGAGCCGTGCAGCGGGTTCGCCGCGCCGTGCACGAGGTTGACGACCAGGTAGCCGGTGAGCGCGCCGACGGGCCCGGCGAGCAGCCCCATCGCGACCACGGCCGCGCCCTGCAACAGGCGCCCGGCGACCGCCGCGGGCACCAGCCCGACGCGCCCCGCCACCCACGGCGCGATCGCGGCACCCGCCGCCGACACCACCCACGCCGCGGCTGTGGCCGGCCCGAGCAGGGCCGCACCGGCGGCCGGGCCACCGGTGAGCTCGGCCAGCCGCACCGGCAACAGTGCCTCGAACGCGGGGATCCCGACGCCCCACAGCAGCGACACCCCGGTCAGCCCGGCCAGCGCCCGCGAGCGGCCGACCAGCAGCAGCCCGCCCCGGACGGTCCCGGGCACGCCGGTGAGCGCGCGCCGGACCGAGCCGCGGGCCCGGCGCGGCTCGGGCAGCAGCACCAGCGCGCCGGTGCCGAGCACCAGCACGGCGAGGGCGGCGAGCACCGGCACGCCGGGGTCCCCGCTCGCGGCCACGAGCGCCCCGGAGAGGAGCGCTCCACAGGCGATGGCGAGCCCGGCCACCGCGGTGCCCGCGCCCAGCGCCCGCTCCAGCCGCAGCCCGGGCTCGGCGGCCAGTGCGGTGTCGACGTACCAGGCCTCCAGCGGTCCGCTGTCCAGCGCGCGGTAGACGCCCTGCAAGAGCCAGGCCAGCGCGAACAGGCCCGGGGTGTCTGCGACGGCCAGCACCGCCAGCGACGCGGTCCCGGCGGCGCCGGCGAGCAGCAGGACGGGGCTGCGGCCGAGGGTGTCGGCCAGGCCGCCGGTGGGCAGCTCCAGCAGCGCCACGACCACGCCCTGCACGGCGGCGGTCGCACCCACCTCGACCAGCGTGAGCCCGCGGTCCAGACCGAGGAGGGTGACCACCGGGATCAACAGGCCGGTCGGCAACCAGCGCAGGGCGAGCAGCAGCAGGTACCGCCACCGGGCCCCGGCCGCATCGAGGGGACTCATGCGGGCGGACGGTCGGGGTGCAGCGGCAGCGCGCTGACGTGGATCGCGACGGTGCGGGTGCCGGCTCCGTCGCGGCCGGGGCGGTGGTAGCGGTGCAGCAGTGCGTGCAGCTCGGCCTGCAGGGCGGCGAGCTCGTCGGCGTCGACGTGGACGAGCGCGTCGTCGGTGGTGAGCTGCTCCCGCCAGGCCAGCGGCCACCGCTCCCGCTCCAGCTCCCAGGCGGCGGCGGCCTCGGCGAACTGGCGCCAGTAGTGCCCGCGCAGCCAGCTCGCCGCGGCTCGCGCGTCCGGTCCGGCCTGCTCCAGGTCCGCCTCCAGCCAGCCGTGGGCGTCCTGCGCGGCCCGCCACCAGCGCTCCTTGCCGGTGCCCCGCCCGGACTCCTCGACCACCAGGTCGACACCGGCGAGCGCGCGCAGGTGGTAGCTGGTGGCCCCGGTGTTCGTACCCAGGCGCCGGGCCAGGCCGGTCGCGGTGGCGGCACCGTCGGTGCGCAGGGCAGACAGCAGGCGGGCGCGCAGGGGGTGGGCCAGCGTGCGGAGCGCGCGGCCGTCGAGACGGAGGTGGATCGGCACGCGTGCACAATATATGTGCACAGAAGTTGTGCAACAGGTCCACGCGCGAACGCCGACCGTGGTCGGCGCGCGCGGGGGCTCAGCCCCCGGCGAAGGGCGGCAGGACGTCGAGCACGGCGCCGTCGGCCGGGACGGCCGACCGGTCGCGCACGGCGACCTCGTCGAGGAGGAAGGAGCAGCGCTCCAGCACCCGGGCGAGCTCGGGCCCGTGCTCGGCGGCCACCGCGGCCAGGACGTCGGCCACGGTGGCGCCCGGGTCGGCGTCGACCTTCTCGGTCTCGGTGCCCGCGGCGGCGCGGGCGGCGGCGAAGTAGCGGACGACGACGGTCACGGTGCCATCA
>JAPLAT010000447.1 GCA_026393175.1 Pseudonocardiales bacterium | reverse complement strand
TCGTCGCGAGCAGGCTCTCCACCACGGCCCGCAGCTCCAGCAGCAGGGGCGCCACGCCGGGCACGACCAGGAAGGCGAGCACGAACGCGGCCACCGTCAGCGCCGGGGCGACGACGAGCGCCTCCACCCGGCCGCCGGTGCGGAACCGGAGGGGGCGGGGACTCCCGACCGGGAACCAGCGGCGCTGCCGGATACGCAGCGGCCACAGCAGCGGCGCCCCGGACTCCGTCACCGCGTCGCCGACGGAGTGCACCACCATCCCGAGCGTGACGGCGGTGCCCAGCCAGCCCGCGGTCCCGGACGTGCCGCCGGGGACGTACTGGTGCACCGCGAACGTCAGCCCCGCCGCGATCACCAGCGAGGGCGGGCCGGGCACGATCGCGTCCAGCCCCTTGATCGCCAGGGCGAGGCAGACGAACAGGGTGCCCAGCAGCACCGGCGTGCCCCACTGCGCGGAGGCGAGGTTGATCCCGGCCCCCAGCGCGACGGCGCCGAGCACGGTGTGGGTGAGGCCGCGGTGCGTGCCGCGGCCGGTGTCGCGCCGGGCCCGGGTCAGCCGGTACACCAGCGCCGACAGCGGCCGCACCACGTACGCCGCCGCGAGCGAGGCCGCCGAGAAGTGCCGCGTGGCCGTCGACGACGGGTGGTCGAGGTCGGGCAGCAGGGCGGCGCCCGCGCAGACGGCGGCGAAGGTCAGCACCGTGCCCGCGCTCGGCTGCACACCGAGCAGCCGCGGGGCGTAGCCCGCGACGGCGAGGCCCAGGACGGCACCGGACGTGGCATGGCTGACCCCGAGCACCGGGCCGACCCTAGCCGCGCCGCCCCTCCCGACCCGGGAGGCGCGCGGCGCACCTCGCACCCCGGCCCCGCAGCGGTCAGGGCCGGCCGGGGTCAGGGCCGGCCCGGGTCAGGGCAGGCCGGGGTCAGGACAGGCCGAGGGCGCCGAGGACGCGGTCGGCGGCGAGGGTGGGGGTGAGCTCGCCGGCGCGCAGGTCGCGCTCCAGGCCGGGGAGGGCGTCGCTGACGCCGGGGTCGCTGGTCAGCCGGTCCATGATGCGGTCGCGGACCATCGCCCACATCCACTCCACCTGCTGGTCGGCGCGGCGGCGGGCCAGGGACCCGTCGGCGTCCAGGGTGGCGCGGTGGCGTTGCACGGCGTCCCACACCTCGTCGAGCCCGGCGCCGGTCTCCGCGCTGCACGGCAGGACGGGCGGGCGCCACTCCGCGTGCGAGGGCGCCATCATCCGCAGCGCCCCGGCCAGCTCGGCGGCGGCGCGGCGGGCGTCGCGCTCGTGCGGGCCGTCGGCCTTGTTCACCGCGACGACGTCGGCGAGCTCGAGGATGCCCTTCTTGATCCCCTGCAGGGCGTCACCGGTGCGGGCGATGGTGAGCAGCAGGAACGTGTCCACCATGCCGGCGACGGTGACCTCGGACTGTCCCACCCCGACCGTCTCCACCAGCACGACGTCGTAGCCGGCCGCCTCCATCAGCACGATCGTCTCGCGGGTGGCGCGGGCGACCCCGCCCAGCGTGCCGGCCGAGGGCGAGGGCCGGACGAACGCGTGGTCGTCGGTCGCGAGCTTCGCCATGCGGGTCTTGTCGCCCAGGATCGAGCCGCGCGTGCGGGTGGACGACGGGTCGACCGCGAGCACCGCGACCCGGTGCCCGGCCCCGGTGAGCCGCGTGCCCAGCGCCTCGATGAACGTCGACTTGCCCACGCCGGGCACCCCGGAGATCCCCACCCGGGACGCTCCCCCGGCCTCGGGCAGCAGCTCCATGAGCAGCTTCTGCGCCTCGGCCCGGTGGTCGGGCCGCGACGACTCGACCAGCGTGATCGCCCGCGCGAGCTGCCGCCGGGAGCCGTTCCGTACGCCGTCGGCCAGCGCCGCCAGGTCGTTCACGCCCGCAGCTTCTCCAGCAGGTCCACCGCCGCCTCGGCGATGACGGTGCCCGGCCCGAACACCGCGGCGGCGCCCATCTCCAGCAGCGTGGGCACGTCCGCGGGCGGGATCACGCCGCCGACGACGATCATCACGTCGGCCGCGTCGAGCTTCGCCAGCTCGTCGCGCAGCTCCGGCACCAGCGTCAGGTGCCCGGCCGCGAGGGAGTTGACGCCCACGACGTGCACGTCGGCCTCCACCGCCTGGCGCGCGACCTCGGCCGGGGTCTGGAACAGCGGACCGACGTCGACGTCGAAGCCGAGGTCGGCGAACGCGGTCGCGATCACCTTCTGGCCCCGGTCGTGGCCGTCCTGGCCCATCTTCGCCACCAGGATGCGGGGCTGGCGGCCCTCCTCGGCGGCGAAGGCGTCGACGAGCTCGCGCGCGCGGTCCATGGCCGGGTTGGTCCCCGCTTCCTCGGCGTACACGCCGGAGATGATCCGGATCTGGCCGCTGTGGCGCGAGTACACCTTCTCCAGCGCATCGGAGATCTCCCCGACCGTCGCCTTCGCCCGCGCGGCGTCGACGGCCAGCTTGAGCAGGTTCTCGTCGTCACCGCGCCGGTCCAGGCCCGCGGCGTGCGTCAACGCCTCCAGCGCGGCGTGCACGGCGTCGCCGTCGCGCTCCTCGCGCAGCCGGCGCAGCTTCTCCAGCTGCTCGCCGCGCACGCCCGCGTTGTCGACCTTGCGGACGTCGATGGTCTCGTCCTCCAGCGCGACGTACTTGTTCACGCCGATCACCGGCTGGCGGCCCGAGTCGATGCGGGCCTGGGTGCGGGCCGCGGCCTCCTCGACGCGCATCTTGGGGATGCCCGCGTCGATCGCCTGCGCCATGCCGCCGGCCTTCTCGACCTCCTCGATGTGGTCCCACGCGCGGCGGGCCAGGTCGTAGGTCAGGCGCTCGACGGCGTAGCTGCCGCCCCACGGGTCGATCACGCCGGTCGTCCCGGACTCCTGCTGCAGCAGCAGCTGGGTGTTGCGGGCGATCCGGGCGGAGAAGTCGGTGGGCAGGGCCAGCGCCTCGTCGAGGGCGTTGGTGTGCAGGCTCTGCGTGTGGCCCTGGGTGGCGGCCATCGCCTCGACGCAGGTGCGGACGACGTTGTTGTAGACGTCCTGGGCGGTGAGCGACCAGCCCGAGGTCTGCGAGTGCGTGCGCAGGGACAGCGACTTCGGGTTGCCCGGGTCGAACTGCTTCACCAGCTTCGCCCAGAGCAGCCGCGCCGCCCGCAGCTTCGCGACCTCCATGAAGAAGTTCATGCCGATCGCCCGGAGATGGAGATCGAGTTGAACTTCGGCATCTCCCGGGAGGTGAACCCGAAGATGTCGGAGATGATCTGCATCGAGGGCTGCGGCGGGTAGATGTAGGTGTTGCGGACCATGAACTCCTTGAGGATGTCGTTCTGGATCGTCCCCGTCAGCCGGTCCGCGCTCACCCCCTGCTCCTCGGCCGCCACGACGTAGAGCGCCAGCACCGGCAGCACGGCGCCGTTCATCGTCATCGACACGCTCATCTCGCCCAGCGGGATGCCGTCGAACAGCTCGCGCATGTCGTAGATCGAGTCGATCGCCACGCCCGCCATGCCGACGTCGCCGGCCACCCGCGGGTGGTCGGAGTCGTAGCCGCGGTGGGTGGCCAGGTCGAACGCGATGGACAGGCCCTTCTGCCCGGCCGCGAGGTTGCGCCGGTAGAACGCGTTGGACTCGCGCGCGGTGGAGAAGCCCGCGTACTGGCGGATCGTCCAGGGCTGCGTCGTGTACATCGCCGGGTAGGGCCCGCGCAGGTAGGGGGCGATGCCGGGGTAGGTGCGCAGGTGGTCCAGGTCGGCGAGGTCGGCCGCGGTGTAGCGCTGCAGGACCGGGATGCCCTCGGGCGAGTCCCACGGCGCCCCCGGCTCGGCGGGCTCCTGCGCGACGTCGGCGTAGTCGAGGGTCGTGAGGTCGGGGATCGCGCCCGGGCCGGTCATGACAGGACCTCCTCGATGACGGCGAGCGCGTCGCACCCGGCGTACAGCTGTGTGTCGACGCCGTCGACGTCCACCCGGCCCGCGAGCATGATGCGCGTGGCACCGGCCGCGCGCAGCGCGGCGGCCGTGTCGGCGGCCCGCTCGGCATAGAGCGCGTCGGTGGAGCAGAGCACGGCGACGCCGGCACCGGACTCCCGGAACGCCGCCACCACCTCGTCGGCGGTCTCCGTCGGCCCCGCCTCGACCGGCTCGATGCCGCCGGCCTGCAGCAGGTTGCGGGTGAACCCGGCCCGCGCGGTGTACGCGGCGAGCGGGCCCAGCGTGGCGAGGAACGCGCGCGGCCGGGACCCGGTCTCGGCGAGCCGGGCGTCGGACGCGGCGCGGTGCGCCTCGAAGGGCGCCGAGGGCCGGTGGACCGGCAGGCCCCCGCCCGGCGGGTCGGGCACCGGCTCGCGCTCGACGGGCTTCTCGTCGAGGTCGGGGAACTCGCTGACGCCGGTGATCGGCGCCTTCCGGGTGGCGACGTCGCGCTCGCGGCGGGCGCGCACCTCCGCGGCACGCTCGGCGACCAGGCCGGAGTCCAGCGCCGCGACCGCTCCCCCGGCGCCCTCGATCTCCTGGAGGACCGCCCAGGCGGCGCGGGCCAGGGCGTCGGTGAGCGACTCGACGTACCAGGACCCGCCCGCCGGGTCGGCGATGCGCGCGAGGTGCGCCTCCTCCAGCAGGAGGATCTGGGTGTTGCGGGCGATGCGCCGGGAGAACGCGCCCGGGGCGCCGATCGCCTCGTCGAACGGGGCGACGGTGACCGCGTCCGCGCCGCCGACGCCCGCGGCGAACCCGGCCAGCGTGCCGCGCAGCAGGTTCACGTACGGGTCGCGGCGGGTGAGCATCGTCGGGGACGTGACGGCGTGCAGGCTCATCACCTGCGCCGCGCCGGAGGCGTCGGTGACCCGCGACCACAGCCGGCGCGCCGCCCGGAGCTTCGCGATGGTGCCGAACTGGTCGGCGGTGGCGGCGATCCGGAACTCGATCGTACCGGCGGCCGTCGCGAGGTCGAGCCCGGCGGCGGTGAGCGCGCGCAGGTAGGCGACGCCCGCGGCGACCGCGAAGCCCAGCTCCTGGGCGTCGGACCCGCCCGCGGCGTGCACCGGGACCGCGTCGGCGACGACGGCGCGCACCCGCGGGTGGTCGGCGGCGGCGCGCCGGGCGAGCGGGACGACGGACTCGACGTCGGGGCCGTCGCCGGTGCGGGCGCGCAGCCCGATGGGGTCGAGGCCGAGCACGCCGAGCAGCGCGTCGCCGTGCCGGGCGCCCAGCTCGAGGAACGCCTCGGCCGCGGGTGCCTCCACCACGACGGGGGCGAGGTCGAGCAGGACGCCGTCCAGGGCGCGGGGCAGGTCGTCCAGCGCCGCGCCCTCCAGCCACACGGAGGTGACGCCGTTCTCCAGGTCGGCGAGCACGGCGGCGTTCGGGTCGGGCAGGGCGTGGCGCTGCCGGACGTCCCAGCCGCCCGCCCCCGGGGGCCGGGACCCCTCCGGCGCGGAGGTGTAGAGCGGGTGGACCCCGATCCCGTCGTACGTGGGGCGCACGAGCTTCTGCACCCCGGCGCCCGCGGGCGCGTCCTCGGGGATCCGGCGGGCCTTGCGGAGCACCCCGTCGACCAGGGCGGTCCACTCCTGTTCGGTGGACTCCGGGAACTCGGCGGCGAGTGTCAGCTCCGGCATCGTCGCATCGTAGGAGATCGGACGAGCACGACCCCGCCGTCCCGCACCGTGATGTTGCGCTCAGCCGTCCGGTGGTCACCGGTCCGGCGGGCACAGCGCCCGCCGACCCGGCGGGTGCACCTCGCGGAGCACGCCCGGACCCCCGGCGGCGGAAGGGGGCGAACCGGGTCGTGCCCGCCACACGGACACCGGGCGCAGGGGGTTCGCTGAACCCTCCGCTGTCCCGGTCCGTGTGCCGGGGCAGGCGGGTGACGTGAGTAGGGTCCCCGCCCGTGGAGCGGCGTGATCACCCCCGCGGTGACGGGAACGAGGCGCTGGTCCACGCCGTCTACTCCGAACACGGACGGGCGATGCTGGTGTACGCGACGCGACTGCTGTCGGACCGCGCGGCGGCCGAGGACGTGGTGCAGGAGGCGCTCATCCGCGCCTGGCGCCACCCGGAGGTCCTCACCAACGGGCGCGGCTCGGTGCGCGGCTGGCTGCTCACCGTCGTCCGGAACCTGGTGATCGACCGGGTGCGGGCCCGCGACGCGCGGCCGCCCGAGGTCGCCGACGACCTGGCGACGCTCGGCGACGGCGCGGCCCGGCAGCGCGACCACGCCGACGCCGTCGCCGCGTCGGTCACCGTGCACGCCGCGCTGGGCGGGCTCTCGGAGGAGCACCGCGCGGTGCTGGAACAGGTCTACCTGCACGGGCGCACCCTCGAGGAGGCCGCCGCCGCGCTCGGCGTGCCGAAGGGCACCGTCAAGTCGCGCTCCTTCTACGCGCTGCGCGCCCTGCGCGCGGCCATGGAGCGGGGGGAGTCGCGATGACCACCCCGCACGGCACGCACGACCCGGGCGACCTCGGCGCGCTGGCGCTCGGCCTGCTCGACGGCGACGAGGCCCGCGTCGTCGAGCAGCGGATCGGCGGGTGCGCGACGTGCCGGCGCGACTACGCCGGGCTGCGCGAGACGGCGGCCGCCCTGGTGTCGGTGCCGCCGGAGATGTTCCTGGACGGCCCGCCCGAGTCCGACCTGCTCGTCGCCCGCGCCGTGCGCCGGGTCCGCGCGGAGACCGGCACCAGGCGGCGGCGCCGCACGCTGGCCCTCGTGGCGGCGGCGGTGGTGGCCGCCGCGGCCCTGCTCGGCGGCGGCGTCGTGCTGGGCCGCACCGCCGCCGCGCCGTCGTCGACGTCCGCGGCGGGCGCGCTCGTGCTGCGGGGCACCCAGGGCGCGGTGACGATGACCGCCACCGTCTCCCCCGCGATGGGCTGGGTCCGCGTCGCGACGGACGTGCGCGGCATCCCGGCGGGCCGGCGCTGCACGATCCTGGTGATCGGCCGGGACGGCTCGGAGAACGTGGCCGGCAGCTGGCTGAGCTCGGCGCGCGGCGAGGTCGACGGCACGAGCGTGGCCGGCTCGGCGATCGTCGACCCGGCCCAGGTGCTCGGCGTGGTGATCCGGGACGAGACCGGGACGGACATCATCACACTCCGGGCCTGACGACTCTTGCTTCTACGTGTCGTAGAATCTTCTACGAGACGTAGAAGGAGTCGGTGTGGACGCGTTGGACCTGGCCCGGTGGCAGTTCGGGATCACGACGATCTACCACTTCCTGTTCGTGCCGCTGACGATCGGCCTGTCGGTCGTCGTCGCGTCGCTGCAGACGGCATGGCACCGCACCGGGAAGGCCGAGTACCTGCGGGCCACCCGGTTCTTCGGGAAGCTGTTCCTGATCAACTTCGCGATGGGCGTGGTGACCGGGATCGTCCAGGAGTTCCAGTTCGGGATGAACTGGAGCGCCTACTCGACCTTCGTCGGTGACGTGTTCGGCGCCCCGCTGGCCCTGGAGGCGCTGCTCGCGTTCTTCCTGGAGTCCACGTTCATCGGCCTGTGGATCTTCGGCTGGGACCGGCTGCCGCGCCGGGTGCACCTGGCCACGATCTGGGTGGCCGCGATCGGGTCGAACCTGTCGGCCTACTTCATCCTGTCCGCGAACGCCTGGATGCGGCACCCGGTGGGCTACGAGGTCGTCGACGGGCGCGCCCGGCTCACCGACCTCGGGGCCGTGCTCACCAACCCGCAGGCCTGGTCCACCTACGTGCACGTGCTCGGGGCGTCGTTCGTCGTCGCCGGGCTGTTCGTCGTCGCCGTCAGCGCCTACCGCGTGCTACGGCACCCCGACGAGGACCGCGAGCTGTTCCGCAGGACCCTGCGGGCCGGGCTGGTGACGACGGCGATCGCCGGTGCCGTCGTCGCGCTCTCGGGCGACCACCAGGCCAAGCTGCTCGCCGAGGACGACCCGATGAAGCTCGCCGCCGCCGAGGCGCTGTGGGAGTCCGAGGCGCCCGCCGGGTTCTCCCTGTTCGCGATCGGCGACGTCGAGGGCTCGCGCAACATCGTGAACGTCCAGCTGCCCTACGTCCTGAGCATCCTCGCGACCGGCGACGTGAACGGCGAGGTCGTCGGCATCGTCGAGGCCCAGGAGCGGCTGGCCGCGCAGTTCGGGCCCGGCGACTACGTGCCCAACGTGCCCGTCCTCTACTGGGCGTTCCGGCTCATGATCGGCCTGGGGCTGGCCGGCGTGGCGATCTCCGTGGCCGGGCTGTGGCTGACCCGCCGGGGCCGCCTGCCCGACCGCCCCTGGATGTACGTGCTCGCGATCCTCGCCCTGCCCGCCGCGCTGGCCGCGAACATCGCCGGCTGGGTGCTCACCGAGATCGGCCGCCAGCCGTGGACGGTCTTCGGCGAGCTGCTCACCGCGGCGAGCGTCTCCCCCGGCACGAGCCTGGGCGAGGTGGCGCTGTCCCTCACGCTGTTCACCGCGGTCTACGGCGTGCTCGCCGTCGTCGAGGCCCGGCTGCTCTGGCGCTACGTCCAGGCCGGGCCCGGACCCGTCACCCCCGCCGTCGAGCCGGGCGCGCAGGCGCCCGCGTTCACCTACTGAGGAGCCCGCCGTGGACCTGCCGACCGTCTGGTTCGTCGCGATCGCCGTGCTGTGGACCGGCTACCTGGTGCTGGAGGGCTTCGACTTCGGCGTCGGGATGCTGCTGCCCGCGGTCGGGCGCGACGAGCCGGGCAGGCGCGTCATGCTCGGCTCCATCGGGCCGGTGTGGGACGGCAACGAGGTCTGGCTGATCACCGCGATCGGCGCGATGTTCGCCGCGTTCCCCGCCTGGTACGCCGGGTTCCTCTCCGGCTTCTACCTGCCCGTGCTGCTGA
>JAPLAT010000186.1 GCA_026393175.1 Pseudonocardiales bacterium | reverse complement strand
CGTCGACGGGCACCGTCATCTCGGTCTTGTCGGCGACGTGCCGGGACACGACCGCCCAGCTCGTCCGGTCGACGACGTGGTCGTCGGTGCTCACGGTGCCGCCGACGACCGACTCCCCCAGCCCCCACGCGGCGCTGATCGCGACCCGGTCGCGGCGCCCGGTGGCCGGGTCGGCGGTGAACATCACCCCGGACGACTCCGCGTCCACCATCGCCTGCACGACGACGGCGAGGCTCACGGCGCCGGGTGCGACGCCCTCACGGCGGCGGTAGGCCATCGCCCGCGCGGTCCACAGCGACGCCCAGCAGTCGAGGACCGCGGCCAGCACCGCGTCCGGCCCGCGGACGTGCAGGAACGTGTCCTGCTGGCCGGCGAAGCTGGCGCCGGGCAGGTCCTCGGCCGTCGCCGACGAGCGCACCGCGACGGCGTCGGCGCCCAGCGCGGCGTGCGCGGCCCGGACGGCGGCGGCCAGGTCGCCGGGCACGGCGCCCGCGGCGAACAGCGCCCGGATCCGCGCCGACGCCGCCTCGAACGCGGCGGTGTCGCCGTCCGCGGGCTCCTCGGCGAGCGCGGTGATCCGCCCGGCGAGGTCGTGGGCGGCGACGAACGCGTCGTACCCGGCCGTCGTGACGACGAAGCCCGGCGGGACGGACAGGCCGGCCCGGACCAGCTCCCCCAGGTTCGCGCCCTTGCCCCCGGCCACGGCGAGGTCGCCCGCCCCGATCCCGCCCAACGGCATGATCCGGTCCATGTCCCCACCTTCCTCCGTCGCCGGTGGCGTGCAACCCGATCCGTCCCCCGCGCGTAGGGATGTCGTGGCAGGAGGAGGCGGGAGTGGATGAACGCGAGTTCGACGCCCTGTACGAGCGGTCGGCGCGCCGGTTGGTCGGCGTGACGTACGCGGCGTGCGGGGACCTGCAGGAGGCCCAGGACTGCGTGCAGGAGGCGTTCGTCCGGGCCTGGACGCGGCGGGCGGAACTGGACGTGGCGCGGGCACCGGAGGCGTGGGTGCGGGTGACCGCCCTGCGCCTGGCGGTGTCGCGGTGGCGCCGGCTGCGCGGCCTGGACCGGGCGCTGGCCCGCTCGGGGCCCCCGCAGGCCCCGCGGGAGCCCGACGGGCTGCGCGTGGACGTGGCGCGGGCGATGGCGACGCTGCCGCCGCGCACCCGGGTCAGCGTCGCCCTGCACTACCTGGGCGACCTGTCGCTGGAGGAGATCGCCCGGCAGACGCGCACGCCCGTCAACACCGTGAAGTCCCACCTGTCCCGGGGCCGCGCCGCGCTGCGTGCGGCGCTCGACCCGGCCGGTACCCCGCAGGAGCGCCACCGTGCCTGACGACGACGCGCCCGACGACGGCATCCGCACCGCCCTCGCCGACAGCGCGGGCTGGGGCGCGCGGCACGCGCGGCTGCCCGGCCCGGCGAGCGCCCGGCGGCGCTCCCGCACCCGGCGGGCGACGGCGCTGGCCGGGGCGGTCGTGCTCACCGCCGCCGCCGTCGCCGCCGCGGTGGGCGTGGTGGTGGCCGGACCGGGCACCGGTGTCCTCGCACCCCCCGCCCCGGCGGCACCGCCCCCCGTGTCGCCGCCCGCGCCCCCGGCCGCGACCGGGGTCCCGACGACGATCCCGGACGACTTCGACCTGGGCACCGACCTGCCGTCGGACCCGGACTACACGCTGCGCACGCTGTCCGCGGTGCCCGCCGACGTGTGCCCCGGCGACGGGGTCCCCGGCCTGGACGCGGCGACCGACCTGGCCGTCGAGCAGGTGACCGGGCCGGAGTTCGGGGACACCCGGGCCCTCGCCGTGTTCGCCGACGCGAACGCCGCCGTGGGGTTCATGACCGGGTTGCAGGA
Source organism: Pseudonocardiales bacterium (assembly GCA_026393175.1). Taxonomy (GTDB): domain Bacteria; phylum Actinomycetota; class Actinomycetes; order Mycobacteriales; family Pseudonocardiaceae; genus Pseudonocardia. The sequence goes on along the minus strand of JAPLAT010000186.1, from coordinate 6,076 downwards.
GACCGCGCGGGCCTGCGCGGGCGGGGTGCCGCGCCCCGAGGGCGGGTCCCGGGAGATCGTGCTGGAACCGCTGCCCGGGCCGTGGGCGACCGGGATGACGCTGCTGCTCGTCGACGTCCAGGACCAGAGCGCCGGCCCGGCGCCGCTGGCCGTCGGGTCCTACCTGTACGCCGTGCGGGTCGGCAGCGCGGTCGCCCTGCAGTACCGGACCGGCGAGATCCTGCTGTTCTCCCGGCCGTTCGCGCCGGACCCGGACGTCGTCGCGCTGGACCGGCCGGCGCTGGACGGGCTCGCGCCGCGGCTGTGCCGGTGGACGGTCGCGGGGTGCTGAGCGGTGCGCGCGGCCTCGGCCGGGGTCTCGACCCCGTGGCGGTCCGGGCCGTCGCGGTGGGCCCGTCAGCCGGTCCGGCACGCGACGGTCGCACGAGATGGACAGGAGGGGGGTTCGGCGCCGGCACGACCCCCCTGACGTCCATCTCGCTGCGCGCGTCCCGGGTGCGGCGCAGGTCGGTCGACCGCTCCGGGCCGGCGACGACATGGCCGGATGAGTGCCGAGTCACGCGGGGACCGCCGGCACCGATCCTGGTGGTTCTCCTCCCGGAGCACCGATTCGACTCCCACAGATGAGTTCCGGGCACCGCCGACGTCCAACGGGCATGACGACCCACACGCTCTCCACCCCGGACGTCGACCTCGCCTACGACGTCCACGGCCCGCTGCCCACCGCCGACGGGCGGCCGCCGCTGCTCATGGTCGGCCAGCCGATGTGCGCGGACGGGTTCGGCTCGCTCGCCGCGCAGTTCCCCGACCGCACCGTCGTCACCTACGACCCGCGGGGGCTGGGGCGCAGCGTCCGCAAGGACGGGCGGGTCGACCACCGGCCGGAGGTCCAGGCGGGCGACCTGCACGCGCTCGTCGCGACGCTGGACGCCGGTCCGGTCGACGTGTTCGCCAGCAGCGGCGGGGCCGTCACCGCGCTCGCCCTCGTCGCCGCCCACCCCGGCGACGTCCGCACGCTGGTGGCGCACGAGCCGCCGCTCATCCCGGTGCTGCCCGACGCCGCCGCCGCGGAGCGCGCCCGCGCGGCCGTCCGGGAGGCGTACGAGGCGAAGGGGTCGAACGCGGGCATGGCCGCCTTCATCGCCATGACGTCGTGGCAGGGCGAGTACACCGACGCCTACTTCGCCCAGCCGCAGCCCGACCCGGCGGCGTTCGGCATGCCGACCGAGGACGACGGCACCCGCGACGACCCGCTGCTGTCCGACCGGTCCTGGGCCGTCAGCAGCTACCACCCCGACGTCGCGGCCCTGGCCGCCGCGCCCACCCGGGTCGTGATCGCGATGGGCGAGGAGTCGGCCGGCACCTTCACCGCCCGCACCGCCGTCGCCACCGCGGCGCTGCTCGGCCAGGAGGCGACGGTGTTCCCCAGCCACCACGGCGGCTTCATGGGCGGCGAGTACGGCTACCCGGGGCAGCCCGAGGCGTTCGCGGCCCGGCTGCGGGAGGTCCTCTGACGTCCTGACGGCGTGTGCGTCACCCGAGCGACCGCACCCACGCGGCATGGCGATCGGTCCACGCCGGTGTGTGGTTGCCCGGGTGGGTCAGGGGGATCCAGTCACGCCGGACCCCGGCGACGGTGATGGCCCTCGGCTGCCCGTAGCCGGTGTCCGCACGGAGACGAACCCGGTCGGCGCCACAGACCCCGGCGAGCACGTAGGCCGCCTCCCGTCCGAGAGTGACGATCGGGGCGGTCCGCGACTCGGTGAGCTGCCCGAGGAGCGCGTCCCGCTCGTCCGCGAGGCACCGCCGGATCAGTTCCGCCTCCCGCGGGCGCGGGGGCAGATCGGCAGCACACAGGCCCGGGTGGGCCGCGGCGAAGCGGTCGTAGACGTCCCGGATCCGCTCGCCCTGCGATCCCTGTCCATTCTTGACGAAGTACGTCGGGAGGCAGTCGGTGAAGTAGACGTCCGCCGGAGCCACGCCGAGCGGCCGGAGGACGTGTTCGGCGACGTGCCGGCCCGAACTGCCGTTGCCGCCCGCCGCACCGATGGTCCCCCACGCCGAGGTCCACCCCACCGCCGACTTCCACGAGTCGATCCGTCGTGCGGCGTCCGCCCCGTCCCAGAACACCTCCGGCTCGTCGTCCACGGCGAGTGCGCCGACCGTCGCGGACCAGTCCGGCAGGGTCCAGCGCACGTGCAGCGCGCTCGGATAGACGCCCAGGACGACGAGGGCCGCGCGCCCGGCGGGCCTTCGCGGTTCGCGACGGCAGGACGGTCGACCGAAGGGGAAGCGGGCCATGTCCGGTCACCTCGTCGTCGTCGGCGGAACGGGGATCCATCATGACCCGGGCCCGATCGGCGGGGGGTCTCCGCCGGACGCGGCGCCCGGCCCGTCCTGATCGTGGCGCATCGTGGCCGCCGCCCCGGTCGTTGGGGGGACGACCGATTCCGCCGGGTGCCCACGGAGTGTCCTCATGCATCGACGTCCCGGAACGACGCTGCTGGCCTTCGCGGTGCTCGTCCTGATCTCCGCCGTCGTCGCGACGCTCTTCACCGCGAGCGCCAACGCCGACGATGCCGTCGACGACAAGGACCCGGGGCACCCCACGAGTACTCACGACGACGCGGAGACCGGGGCCGTCACGATCAGAAGCTTGGACGACCTCGCCGGCCTTCCGTGCGCGACGGGGACGGACGAACCCGGATCCGTCCTCCTCGAGTACGGCCCGTCGACCCAGCCGGTGTCCATCTACTGCCAAGCCGGTGACCCGCAGCTGACGATCAGCATCGACCGCATGGTCATCAGCGGTGCCGACGACGAACTCTCCCTGACCGGCGGAGAGGTCGTCGCCCGCCCGCCGGGCGCCGTCTGCGACTCGGCCGACCTCGCCGAGGGCGAGCGGTCCTGCGACCCCCTCTCCTACGAGGAGGGCGACGTCGTCACGCTGACCGTCGTCCCGGACGCGGCGTCGCGCTTCAGCGGCTGGGTCGAGTCCGCCGGTACCTGCCGCGGGCTGGAGAACCCGTGCACCGTCACGATGGACCGGGACCGACGCGTGTCGGCCACGTTCGGGCTCCGCGACGGCCTTCCCGGCTCCTGACGTCCGCGCCGGTCACCCGCCGGCGGGACGTCACTCCAGGACGACCTCCCCCATCGCCGACCAGCCCTCGCCCGGCAGCTCCTGGTAGACGATCCTCGGCACCGAGGCGACGACCGACGGGAGCCAGCCGAAGAACCACTGCGCGTGCTCGGAGGACACGTGCGCCTCTCCGGCGGCCTGGTCGGCGTAGTTGGCGAGCACGGTGAACTCGCCGGCCCGCTCGACGCTCTCGTAGCAGCTGAAGATCAGGTTGCCGGGCTCCTCCCGCACCTGCGCGGAGTACCGGGTGATGCCGGAGAGGAAGTCCTCGCGCTTCTCCGGGCGGACGTCGATCCTGATCACCACGAAGATCACGGTGCCTCCTTGTCGGCCGATCCGGGTCGGGCGTCAGGCATACCGCACCCGGGACCGGTGCGGGTGTCTCATCGCGAGGCGCCGCCCGCCCGGGTCACGTCCCGCAGGAGCCGGTGTCGAGGTGGAGGTGGCGGGTCGTGGTCCAACGGCACAGCCGGACGCCGACGACGATCCCGGCGATGGAGACGAGCGCGGGCAGGTACCCGCTGCCGACCTGGATGATCGGGATGGCCGGGCAGCCGCCGGAGATCGCCCAGCCGACGCCGAACAGCGCCGCCCCGGGCACCACGCCCGCGTGCAGCCGCTGCGTCGTGCGGCGCACCCGCACCACGGCGAGGACGACCACGATGATCGCGACGGCCCCGGCGAATGCGAGGAACATCCGCAGGTCCTGGAACGTGAACATGCGGTGCAGCTCGGCGTAGTCGCCGAAGCCGATGTTCGTGACCGTGAAGCCCAGCGCCAGCCCGGCGGCGACGTTGGCGAGGAGGACCCCGCCCTGCGTGCGGGTCATCGGCGACATCTACAGCACCTTCCAGAGCAGGAACGACACGGCGACGGCGGTGCCGAAGAAGACGGCGGTCGCCAGGAGGCTGACCGGCTGGAGCCGCCCGCAGCCGTGCAGCCCGTGACCCGAGCTGCAGCCGCCGGCCAGCCGCGTGCCGAACCCGACGAGCACGCCGCCGACGAAGAGCACGACGACCATGGCGACCGGGTTCGCCGTCACGATCTCGGCGAAGCCCGCGCCCATGTCGAGGCGGACCTCGAAGCGACCCGAGGAGACCGCCGCGACGACGCCGCCGACCAGGATCGAGACGAGCAGCGCGGCCTGGCTGACGAGCGACGCCGGACGGAGCGGCCGGGGCGGCAGGGCCTCCGGGCGCCCGTGCCGCGGCCCGGCCGGTCCGGCGGGACCGTGCCCGGACGCGGCGAGGGCGTCGACGAGGGCGCGTTGCTGCACCTCGTCCTCCGCGCGGCGGCGCTGGAGCTCGCTCTCGGTGCGCCAGTGCAGCACGCGGTCCCAGGCCCCGGACACGCCGAAGGACCGGTCGGTGACGACGGAGTAGGCGATCGTGACCAGGGCGAGCCCGATCGCGCCCGCCCACCACGGCCAGTAGCTGCTCATGCCGGGCTCCTCATCCAGTCGACCATCCGCGTCCACCAGGAACGCGGTCGTGCGGTTCGGCCCGCCGCCGGCGGGGTCGGTGCCGGGACCCGCTGCTCACCCCGCGGCGGGGTGGCATCGGGTGCCGGGGCGTGCTCGAAGAGCAGGTCCACCAGGGTGGGCGCGCCGCCGGCCGCGCTGGGCGCGGCGCCCGCCCCGGCCGCGGCGCTCTGCAGGTGGCTCGCGTCGTGACCGTTGGGGAGCAGGCTCAGCGGGACGTACTGGCCCCGCAGCGACTGCTGGTAGCGGGCGCACTGGCGCCACCCGTCCCGGCTGTCGCAGTAACAGCGCCGCCACCCGTCCAGGCTGGCGTTGAGCAGGGGGAACAGCGGACACGCCGCCGCGTGCGAGCAGGCCATCTCTCGGGGTCCGTTCGGGTCGTGGGGGGTCGGCTACGGGCGCGGGTGCGCGTTCACGGCCCACCGCCGGGCGGCGCGCCGGACCCCGTGTCGACGACCAGCAGGCCGTCGCGGCCCCGGCGCAGCACCACGGGCTCGGGCACGGTGCGCGCGGGATCGCGTTGCCGGGGGACGAACGGGGCCAGGGACCCGACCGTCGCCGCCCGGACCCCGGCAGCGGGCGCCTCCGTGGCGCGCAGCTCCGCCAGGCAGCCACGCAGCATCTCCGCGTGCTCGTGCGCGGCACCGACCCGTTCGCAGTCCTCGAGGGCGGCCGTGACGACGTCGAGCGCCATGGCCGTGTCGCCGGTCGCCGCGAAGGTCAGCCCGAGGCCCAGGCGGGTGGTGAGGGTGTCCGGGTGGGCCGGGCCGAGGACGCGGTTGCGCTGGGGCGCGACCCGCGAGTACAGCCACAGCGCCTCCCGCAGCCGTCCGGCCAGCCGGTGCGTGGTCGCGACCGCGTCCCGGGCGGTGAGCGTCTGCGGGTGCTCGTCGCCGAACACCCGCTCCCGGGCGGCGAGGTTGGCCAGCATCAGGTGCGTGCCCGCCTCCTCCTGCCCGGCGACGACCTGCGCCACGGCGAGGTTGCCCTCGACGACGAGGGTCTCCGGGTGCTCGTGGCCGAGCCGCCACCGGCAGTCGCCGAGCAACGCCTCCAGCGTGGTCAGCGCCCTGCTCCAGCGCTCCTCGACCAGGTGCTCGACCGCGGCGTCGTTCCGGCTCGACAGGTCGGCCGCGTCACCGGCCCGCCCGAGGCCGCCACCGCCGCCAGCGACGCCGACGGGGGCGGATCGGGTCACGGTCCATCTGATCGACCGCCGGGTTCGCATGGCTCTCCTCGCGCGCCGCCGTTCACTCGGACGGGACACTTCCGTCGTCGATGTGACTGAACGTGGATAACGTATGCGCGCAAAGTGAGAGCTGCGGCGCCTGTCGTCCCCCTTACGACGGACGGAACGAGCCGTGCGCTGACCGGACGAAGCTGACGGGGTGCTGAGCCGATCGGGGCAGCCGCGTGCTGGGCCGTCCACACCAGCACCGAGCCGAACGGCCGCC
>JAPLAT010000517.1 GCA_026393175.1 Pseudonocardiales bacterium | reverse complement strand
GGGTGCCCGCGCCGGCCGGCGGGAAGACCGCGAGCAGCGTCGCGGCGGCGGAGACGGTGGCCACGGTCGCGGCGCGGGTGGCGTACGAGCGGGCCGGGCGGCGGCGCACCGGGGTGGTGGGCGCAGCCGACGTCGTCAGGGGGTGCTTGGGCACGGAGGAGGTCCTCGGGGGTGAGCACCGGCCGGCGGAGGGTCGCGGGCTGGGGAGCCCGCTCCGCGGGGACGTGGGGGAGCGCGCGGGTCGTGCCTGTCGTGCGGCGCGCCGTCTCCCGCCCGTCGGTCCGGTGACCTCGCGCCCTCCGCTCCGGTTGAGCAGCGGTGTCGCGAGGCCGGACGCCAGGTTACGAACGCATTACTGTCGGGGTGATGACCAAAGTCTCAATTCGGCACCGGCATTGTCGTGATGCTGTTCACGGCATTTTTGCCTCGAACGGCCGAGTTGCACCACTGTCACCCACGATCGCCCGCCATGATCCGCCGCAGGACGGTGAGCTGGGCCTCCGGCGAGGTCGATATCTGCTCGTGATCAGTCCGGACGGGTGAAAGTGCTTCCGATCCGGCAGTACCGGAACCGCGTGAAAAGGTTGCAGATGCGAAGCGTCAGCGGTGTGGCGGAGGCGGCGGCCAGGACTGCCGGCCGCCGGGCGGGATCACCGGCGGCGGCCCGGGCGGCGGGGGCGTCCAGCCCTGGGGCACCGGGTGCCGCGGGCCGCCGTGGCGCATGGCGACGGTGAGCGCGTCGGGGTGCCCCACCGCGGCGATGCGCGCCCGGAGCAGCGCGGCGAGGGCCTCGTCGTGCCACTGGCGGGCGGCCGGCCCCGCGGTGCCCCGGGCGATGCGGGCCCGCAGGAACGCGAGCTCGGTGACGGCGGCCTGGTAGTCCACGACGGCCCGGGCCACGGCCTTGCCCGATCGCCTGCGCACGGCCGCCTGCCAGCCCCGGCGCCCGGCCAGGCTGGACAGCAGCGGCACCTCGCTCGGGGCGATCCAGCCCGCCTGCGCGAACCCCGGCAGCTGCTCGGCCACGGTGCGCTGCTCGCGCGAGCGCTGCCAGACGACGACCCCGGCGATGGACAGGAACAGCGGCACCATCACGACCAGGTACACCGAGAGGAAGCCGGCGCCGCCGAGCAGCGTCGCCGAGCCGTTCCACAGCGCGTGCAGGCCGACGGCCAGCACGTAGCCGATCGCCACGGCGGCGACGCGCACGCCGATCCGGGGGCTGCGCGCCGCGATCCCGGCCCCGATCCCGATCATCGCGGTGAACAGCGGGTGCGCGAACGGGGAGAACAGGCCGCGCAGCAGCAGCACGCCGAGCACCGCGCCGCTCTGCCCGGCCATCTGGTCCTCGGAGAAGGCGCGGCCGATGTAGAGGATGTTCTCGGTGAACGCGAACCCGGCCGCCACCAGGCCCGCGTAGACCACGCCGTCGACCACGCCGTCGAACTCGCGGAACCGGAACAGCAGCAGCCCGACGACGAACGCGCCCTTGACCGCCTCCTCCACGATCGGCGCGACCACCACCGCGCCGACCACGTCGCCGCCGCCGACCAGCGAGTCGATCACGGCCGCCGCGCTGGAGTTGACGACCAGCGCCGTCAGGGTGGCGAAGCACGCGCCCCAGAGGAACGCGAACAGCAGCAGCCGGGGCGGCTCGGGCTCCCACCGGTCGACCCAGAGGAACGTCGCGACGACGGGCCCGACGGGCAGCAGCGCGCACAGCGTGCCGACCAGCACGCCCGCGGTGCCGACGCTGCTGCGCACGATGCCCAGCACGACGAGCCCGCAGATCGCCAGCACCACCAGGCCGACGACCGGTGCGAGCACCCACCGCCGCTGCTGCACCGGTGTCGGCACCGGCCCGTACCCCCGCGTCGTCCCCGCCTGAGCCACGGATCACACCCTACGGGTGATCAGCGGGTGCCGTGCGGCTCCCGGTCGGGGTCGTCCGGCGTGCGGCAGCAGCGCTCCAGCCACAGCGCCCCCGCGACCAGCAGCAGCGCGCTGACCAGCCCGACGACCCCGCCGACCGTGTCCTCGGCCGCCGCGACGACCTCGCCGGCGCGCGGCAGGACGTAGGCCAGCAGCCCGGCCCACGCCCCGGCCATGATCGCCCCACCGAGTGCGGACGCCTGCGCCACGACGACGGCCCGGGCGGCCACCAGCGGGGGCACCGGCGTGGTGCCGGGGCGACGCTCGATCCGGGCCCGCAGCGCGCTCCCGGCGACCGCCTCGGCGATCCCGAGCACGCCCAGGGTCGCCCCGGCCAGGGCGGGCACGGCGGGCAGCGACCCGTAGGCCAGGCGCACGAGCAGGTGCACGAGCACCGCGGCGACGAGCGCCGCGACGGCGAGGTCGCGGGGCCGGACGGCGGTCACGGGGCACCGGCCATGCGGCGCATCCCCTGCTCCGCGTCGGGGCCCAGGGCGGCGAGCACGTCGGCGACGGCGCCGTGCCCGGGGAGCACGGCGTCCGGCTCCACGTCGAGCCAGGGCCGCAGCACGGTGGCCCGCCCGGGGGTGCCGGGGTGGGGCAGCAACAGGTCCGGGTGGTCGCTGCGGACCGGCCCGTCGGGCCCGGTCACCGTCACCACGTCGACGTCGAGGGTCCGCGGGCCCCAGCGCACCTCGCGCACCCGGCCGGCGGCGTCCTCCAGCGCCTGCCCGCGCCGCAGCCACTCCCAGGCGTCCGCGGCGGGGTCGTCGACGACGAGGACCATGTTGAGGAAGTCGGGCTGCTCGACCCCGCCCCAGGGCGCGGTCTCGTAGACCGGCGACGCCGCCACCAGCACGGCGGCGAACCCGTCGCGCGCGGACCGCAGGTGCGCGGACCGGTCCCCGAGGTTGGAGCCGAGCGAGAGCACCGCGCGGGTCATGCCGGGACGATCCTCCCGCGCCCCGCCGGCCCTCCGGACGACCTGCGGGAGCGCCGCGCCACGACGGCGACGTCGGCGAACTCCAGCGGGATCGGCGCCTGCGGCTTGTGCAGCACGACCTCGACGGCGTGCACGCGCGCGTCGGTCATGACGTCCTCGGCCACCCGCGCCGACACGGTCTCGATGAGGTTGCAGGGCTCGCCGCCGACGATCGCGGCCGCGCGCTGCGCCAGCTCGCCGTAGTGCAGCGTCCGGGTGAGGTCGTCGGTCGCGGCCGCCTCCGCCAGGTCCATCCACACCGTGATGTCGACGACGAAGTCCTGCCCGTCGCGGCGCTCGTGCTCGAACACGCCGTGGTTCCCGCGCACCCGCAGGCCGCGCAGCTCGATGCGGTCGGTCACGAGCAGCTCACCTCTCGTCCGTGGACCGGGCCCGGGACGCCCCGAGCTGCCAGGCCACCGCCACCGCGACGGCGTCCATCGTCGAGTCGACGTCGTGCACGCGCACCCCCCAGGCGCCGGCGTGCGCGGACAGCGCGCTCACCGCGGCCGTCGCGACGTCCCGGCCGGGCGTGGGCCGGGGCGTGCCGTCGGCGTCGGCGAGCAGCTCGCCGAGGAACCGCTTGCGCGAGGCCCCCACCAGCACCGGGAACCCCAGCGCGACGAGCACGTCGAGCCTGCGCAGCAGCGCCCAGTTGTGCGCCGCGGTCTTGGCGAAGCCCAGTCCCGGGTCGAGCACGATCCGGTCCGGGTCCACCCCGGCCAGCACGGCCGCGTCGGCGCGGGCCACCAGCTCGCCGCGCACCTCGCCGATCACGTCCTCGTAGGAGGCCAGCTCGCTCATCCGGTCGCTGTGCCCGCGCCAGTGCATGAGGATCCAGGGCACCCGCGCCGCGGCCACGACGCGGGCCATGCCGGGGTCGGCCAGCCCGCCGGACACGTCGTTGACGATCGTCGCGCCCGCCTCCAGCGCGGCGTCGGCCACGGCCGCGCGCGTGGTGTCGATGCTGACCCGCACCCCCGCGGCGACCAGGTCGCGCACGACCGGCAGCACCCGGGCCGCCTCGGTCGCGGCGTCGACCCGCCCGGCGCCCGGCCGCGTCGACTCGCCGCCGACGTCGACGACGTCCGCCCCGGCGTCGCGCATCGCCACGCCGTGGGCCACCGCGTGCTCCTGGTCGAGGTAGCGACCTCCGTCGGAGAACGAGTCCGGCGTCACGTTGAGGACCCCCATGACGACGCAGCGTCCGGGGTGGGGCAGCTCGTGCATGACCGTCAGGTACCCCGGATCAGCGACAGCGCCTCGGCCCGCGAGCTCGGCGAGGACTGGAAGATGCCGCGGACCGCGGAGGTCATGGTGCGCGAGCCGGGCTTGCGGATGCCCCGCATGCCCATGCAGAGGTGCTCGGCCTCCATGACGACGATGACGCCGCGCGGTTCGAGCTTGCGCACCAGCGCGTCGGCGACCTGGCCGGTGAGCCGCTCCTGGACCTGCGGTCGCCGGGCGTAGAGGTCGACCACGCGGGCGATCTTGGACAGCCCGGTGACCCGCCCGGCGACGCCCGGGATGTAGCCGACGTGCGCCGTGCCGTGGAAGGGCACGAGGTGGTGCTCGCAGGTGGAGAACATCGGGATGTCGCGCACGAGGATGAGCTCGCGGTGCGACTCGTCGAACGTCTTCTCCAGGACCGTGTCCGGCTCGGTGTAGAGCCCGGCGAAGATCTCCTCGTAGGCCCGGGCGACCCGCGCAGGCGTCTCCCGCAGGCCCTCGCGGTCGGGGTCCTCCCCGATCGCGATCAGCAGCTCGCGGACCGCGGCCTCGGCGCGCGGGCGGTCGATCGCCCGCCGGTCACCGAGGGCCGCCGGGTCCGCGGAGAGCCCGGCGCTCAGCGCGGACCGCCCTCGTCGGAGCCGGTCTCCGCGGGCGGCCCGGCGTGGTGGCCGTTGCCGTTCCCGTGCGCGCCGTTCCCGTTGCCGCCGACCGGCTGGGGCCAGGTCGGCTGCGGGGCGGGAGCGGGCTGCGCACGCCACTGCCCCTCCGGCGGCCACTGCTGCCCGCCCGGGGTGGTGGCCGGCCGCCAGTCCGGCGGCGCGCCGTAGTTGTGCGGCACCGAGTTCGGGCGCTGGTCGGCGACCGGCGGCGGGGCCGGCACGCTCCAGCCACCCGGCCCGCCCGGGCCCGGGGCGGGCACCGGGGCGCCGCCGCCGGGGAAGGACCCGACGGGGGCGGGCTCGCGCTCGGGCTCGGTGTGCGGCGGCCACGGCTCGCCGCGCTCCCTGGCCCGCTCGGCGGGCGTCTGGATCGGCGGCTTGTCCGACGGCGTGCGGCCGCCGAAGTCGTTGAACGCCGTGATCCGCGGGCGCTTCTCCACCCGGTCGAAGATGCGCTCCAGGTCCTTGCGGGTGAGCGTCTCCTTCTCCAGGAGCTCGAAGACGAGGTCGTCGAGGACGTCGCGGTAGGTGTTGAGGATGTCCCACGCCTCGGTGTGCGCGGCCTCGATGAGCGCGCGCACCTCCTCGTCGATCTCGTGGGCGACCTCGAGCGAGTAGTCGGCCTGGTTGCCCATGGAGCGGCCGAGGAACGGGTCGCCCTGCTCGCGGCCGTAGCGGACGGCGCCGAGCTTGGCGCTCATGCCGTACTCGGTGACCATCGCGCGGGCGATCTTGGTGGCCTGGTCGATGTCGGAGGACGCGCCGGTCGTGGGCTCGTGGAAGACGAGCTCCTCGGCCGAGCGCCCACCCATCGCGAACACCAGCCGCGCGATCATCTCGGCGCGGGTCATGAGGCCCTTGTCGTCCTCCGGGACGACGAGCGCGTGCCCGCCGGTGCGCCCGCGCGGCAGGATCGTGAGCTTGTAGACCGGCTCCAGGTCCGGCATCGCCCACGCGGCGAGCGCGTGCCCGCCCTCGTGGTAGGCGGTGATCTTCTTCTCCTGCTCGGAGATGATCGGGCGGCTCGTCTTCGCGATGGGCGGCCGCTCGGCCGAGGAGCTGGTGTTCCACGAGCCCACCACCGGCGCGTCCTCCGACATCGACCAGGCCACCAAGATCGCGCGCGCGATGGTCACCGAGTACG
>JAPLAT010000076.1 GCA_026393175.1 Pseudonocardiales bacterium | reverse complement strand
CGCGCCCGCCGCGGTGGGGTGCGCGGTCGTGACGACCGCGCGTCCCCGCCCGCGCTGGGCGCCCGTCGCCGCCACGGCGCTGCTCGTGGCGCTGCGCGCGGCGGAGCGGGCCCGCTCCGGCTGAGCGGCCCGGGCGGGCGGCGGGCGTCAGGCCGCCAGGACCGCCCGAACCTGCTCGGCGATCACGACGTCCTCCCGGGCCGCGACGACGACGGTCGACACGGGCGCGCCCGGCGCGGTGACGTCGGCGTCGCCGCCCTCGGCGGCGGCGTTGCGCGCGGGGTCCAGCACGATCCCGAGGAACCCCAGGCGCTCGGCGAGCCGCGCCCGCAGCGCGGGCTGGTGCTCCCCCACCCCGCCGCTGACGGCGAGCACGTCCAGCCCGCCCATCGCGGCGGCCATCGCCGCGACCTGGGCGCGCGCCCGGTGCGCCCACACCTCCAGCGCGACCTCCGCCGTCCGGTCCCCGGCCGCGGCGGCCTCCAGCACCTCGCGTGCGTCGGAGTGCCCGGCGAGCGCCAGCAGGCCACTGCCCCGGTCGAGGTCCCGGGCGACGTCGGCCGCGTCGAGGCCCTGCTCGAGCAGCCACAGCGGCACGGCCGGGTCCAGGTCGCCGCTGCGGGTGCCCATCACCAGCCCCGCGGTGGGGGTGAAGCCCATCGTCGTGTCGACCGACGCGCCCCGGAGCACCGCGCAGAGCGAGGCCCCCGACCCGAGGTGCGCCGTGACGATCCGCAGCTCCCCCAGCGGCCTGCCGGTCAGCTCCGCGGCGCGCCGGGCGGCCCACTCGTGGGCCAGCCCGTGGAAGCCGTAGCGCCGCACGCCGAGCTCGGTGCGCCACCGGCGCGGCACGGCGTAGGTGTGCGCGGCGGCGGGCAGCGTCGCGTGGAAGGCGGTGTCGAAGCAGGCCACCTGCGGCACCCCGGGCAGCGCGGCGCGGGCCTGCTCCAGCGCGGCGACGGCCGGGCCCTGGTGCAGGGGGGCGAGCCCGCGCAGGGCCGCGATGCGGCCGGCCACCTCGTCGTCGACGACGACCGGGCCGGTGAAGTCCGGCCCGCCGTGCACGACGCGGTGGCCGACGGCGTCGGGTCTGCGGTCCCCGGACAGCAGGTCGCCGAGCGCGTCGCGGGCCTCGTCCGGGTCGACGGTGGCGGTGTGCTCGGGACCGGCGTCCGCCGGCTGCCCGCCGCGCAGCAGCGACAGCTTCACCGACGACGACCCGGCGTTGACGACGAGCACCCTCATGCCGGCCAGACCCAGTCCCGGACGTCCGGGGCGTCCTCGCCGTGCAGGCGGGTGTGGCGCCGGCAGCGCAACCGCTCGTCGAGCATGTGCTGGCGCAGCGCCGGGTGCCGCACGGCGAGCCCCGGGACCCGGTCGAGCACGTCGACGACCAGGTGGAAGCGGTCGAGGTCGTTGAGCATCACCATGTCGAACGGGGTGGTGGTGGTGCCCTCCTCCTTGTAGCCGCGCACGTGGATGTTGCGGTGGTTGGTCCGCCGGTAGGTCAGCCGGTGGATCAGCCACGGGTAGCCGTGGTAGGCGAAGATCACCGGCCGGTCGGTGGTGAACAGCCCGTCGAACTCGCGGTCGGACAGGCCGTGCGGGTGCTCCCGCTCGTCCTGGAGCCGCATCAGGTCCACCACGTTGACCAGCCGCACCTTCAGCTCCGGCAGGTGCTCGCGCAGGAGCGCGACGGCGGCGACCGCCTCCAGGGTCGGGACGTCGCCCGCGCACCCCAGCACGACGTCGGGTTCGGCGCCGTCGTCGTTGCTCGCCCACGGCCAGATGCCGATGCCGCGGGTGCAGTGCGCGATCGCCTCGTCCATCGTCAGCCACTGCGGCCCGGGGTTCTTCCCTGCCACGACGACGTTGACCTTGTCGCGGCTGCGCAGGCAGTGGTCGTAGGTGGACAGCAGCGTGTTCGCGTCCGGTGGCAGGTAGGCCCGCACGACCTCGGGCTTCTTGTTGAGCACGTGGTCGACGAAGCCCGGGTCCTGGTGGGAGAACCCGTTGTGGTCCTGGCGCCACACGTGGCTCGTCAGCAGGTAGTTCAGCGACGCCACCGGGTGCCGCCAGGGGATGTCGCGGCACGCGTCGAGCCACTTCGCGTGCTGGTTGAACATCGAGTCGACGATGTGGATGAACGCCTCGTAGCAGGTGAACACGCCGTGCCTGCCGGTCAGCAGGTAGCCCTCCAGCCAGCCCTGGCACAGCTGCTCGTTGAGCACCTCCAGCACCCGCCCGGCCCGGGCCGTGTGCTCGTCGCCGGGCTCGCGGCGCCCGCCGAACTGCCGGTCCGTGGCCGCGAACACCCCCTGGAGCCGGTTGGACGCCACCTCGTCCGGGCCGACCAGCCGGAAGGTGTGCGGGTTGCGCCGCACGACCTCGGCCAGCCAGTCGCCGAGCACCCCGGTGGCGCTCACCGACCCCGCGCCGGGCGCGGGGACGTCCACCCCGAACTCCGTGAAGTCCGGCAGCCGCAGGTCCCGCAGCAGCTCGCCGCCGTCGGCGTGCGGCGTGGCGCTCATCCGCCGGGCCCCGGACGGGCCGAACGCGGCCAGGTCGGCCTGCAGCCGGCCGTCGCCGTCGAAGAGCTCCTCGGGCCGGTAGGACCGCAGCCACTGCTCGAGCTGGGCCCGGTGCGCGTCGTTCGTGCGCACCTCCGACAGCGGCACCTGGTGGGCGCGGAAGGTTCCCTCGACCTGCTTCCCGTCGACCTCGCGGGGACCCGTCCAGCCCTTCGGGGTGCGCAGCACCAGCACCGGCCAGGCGGGGCGGTCCGGCTCCCGGCCCGCGGCGAGCTGCTCGGCGGCCGCGGCCCTGAGCCGGGTGATCTCCGCGGTGATCTCGTCAAACACGGCCGCGGCGCGCTCGTGCACCGCCATCGGGTCCTCCCCGTCGAACCCGCCCTCCAGCACGTAGGGCCGGTGGCCGTGCCCGCGGAGCTGGTCGAGCAGCTCCGCCTCCGGGATCCGCGCCGGCACCGTCGGGTTGGCGATCTTGTAGCCGTTGAGGTGCAGGATCGGGAGCACGGTGCCGTCGTGCACGGGGTGGATGAACCGGGTGGACTGCCAGCTCCCGGCGAGCGCGCCGGTCTCGGCCTCCCCGTCGCCGATCACGCAGGCGACGAGCAGGTCGGGGTTGTCGAACGCGGCGCCGTAGGCGTGGGCGAGGGAGTAGCCCAGCTCGCCGCCCTCGTGGATGGAGCCGGGGGTCTCCGGGGCGGCGTGGCTGGGGATGCCGCCGGGGAAGGAGAACTGCCGGAACAGCGCCCGCAGGCCGGTCTCGTCGTCGGGGACGTCGGCGTAGCGCTCGGAGTAGGTCCCCTCCAGCCACGCGGTCGCGACGACGGCGGGCCCGCCGTGCCCGGGGCCGGTGACGAACAGCGCGTCGGTCCCGTCCCGGGCGATCACGCGGTTGAGGTGCGCCCACAGGAACGTCAGCCCGGGGGTGGTGCCCCAGTGCCCGAGCAGCCGGGGCTTGACGTGCGCGGGCGCCAGCGGCTCGCGCAGCAGCGGGTTGTCCATGAGGTAGATCTGGCCGACCGACAGGTAGTTGGCCGCCCGCCACCAGCGGTCGAGCACCGCCAGGTCGGCGGTGCGGTCGGCGGCGGTGTCGGGCGTGGCGGTCGGGGTGCTGGCCATGCCGTCCGGGTACCCACCGGTCCGCGGTTCCATCGTCTCTCCCTGCCCTATCGGACCGCCACGCGCGCGACGGCGCCGCCCGCGACCACACAGCCCATGACGAGCACCGCCGCCGCGACGCCGAGCGCGGCGAACGACGCCCCGGCCACGACCAGGCCCGCGGCGATCCCGCCCGCGGCGCCGCTGACGTTCATCGCCACGTCCGCGAGGCCCTGCGCCCCGGCCCTCGCCTCCAGCGGCACCGACTCGGTGAGCAGCGCCGAGCCGGCGACGAGCGCGGCCGACCAGCCCAGCCCGAGCAGGACGAGCCCGGTCGCGAGCAGCGGGGTGTCCGTCGGGCCCGCCGCGGCGCACAGCAGCGCGGAGACCAGCAGCAGCGCCCCGGCCAGACCGAGCACCCGCACCCGGCCGGCGCGGTCGGCGAGCCAGCCGAACACCGGGCTCAGCGCGTACATCCCGGCGACGTGGACGCTGATCACGAGCCCGACCACGGCGAGGGTGGCGCCGCCGTGGTCCATGTGGACCGGCGTCATCGACATCAGCCCGACCATGACGAGGTGGCCGACGACGACGCCGCCCACGCCCAGCAGCGCGGCGGGCGAGGCGAGCAGGGCCGCCCGCGCCTGCGCCGTGCCGGTCCGCTCGGGCGCCCCGGCCCGGCGCTCGGCGTCCCGGGCGAGCAGCAGGGGGTCGGGCCGCAGCCCGGCGAGAGTGAGCAGCGCGGCCGCCCCGAAGGCGAGCGCGCACAGCAGGAACGGGCCGGTCTCGGGGACCAGCCCGAGCGCCCCCGCCGCGCGCTGCACCGGCCCGGCGAGGTTCGGCCCGGCCACGGCCCCGACGGTGGTGGCCCAGACGACCATCGCCAGGGCGCGGGCCCGCCGGTCCGGGGCGGCGAGGTCCGTCGCGGCGAAGCGGGCGGCCAGC
>JAPLAT010000589.1 GCA_026393175.1 Pseudonocardiales bacterium | reverse complement strand
TGTCGCTCGACCCGCTGTCGCTGGAGACCCTCGGGGCCGAGACGTTCCTCGACACGCTGCACGGCGACGTCATGGCCCACCCCAAGCTCGACGAGGCCACCGGCGAGCTCATGTGGTTCGACTACGGCGCGCGGGACCCGCTGCTGCGCTACGGCGTGGTCGGCCCGTCCGGCGCGATCACCCACGAGACGACGGTCGACCTGCCGGGCCCGCGGCTGCCGCACGACATGGCGATCACCGAGAACTTCTCGGTCCTCATGGACCTGCCGCTCACCCAGGACGCCGCGGCGGCCGCGCAGGGCCGGTACCGGATCACGTTCGACCGGGGGACGCCCTCGCGGTTCGCGGTGCTCCCCCGCCACGGCGGCGACGTCCGCTGGTTCGAGGCGGCGCCCTGCTACATCTACCACGTGGTCAACGCGTTCGAGGAGGGCGCGACGATCGTCATGGACGTCTGCCGGGTGACCCGCCCGGAGCCCGTCCCGACCCGCCCGGGCCCGCTGGGCAAGCTGCTGGGCTACCTGCGCCTCGACGCCCGGCTGCACCGCTACGTCTTCGACCTCGACACCGGCACCACCACCGAGACCCGGCTCGACGACGCCAACACCGAGTTCCCGTCCATCGACTCCCGGGCCACGGGCACGCCCGCCCGCTACGCCTACACCGTGCGGATCGCGCCCACCGAGACCGTGCTGTTCGACGGGCTGCTGCGCTACGACCGGATCACCGGCACGCGGCAGGAGCACTCCTTCGGTCCCGGCCGCTACGGCAGCGAGGCCCCCTTCGCCCCGCGCGACGGCAGCACCGGCGAGGACGACGGCTACCTCGTGTCGTTCGTGACCGACGCCCGCGACGGCCGCAGCGAGGTGGAGATCCTCGACGCGTCCGACCTCGCCGCGGGCCCGGTCGCCCGCGTCCGCCTGCCCCGGCGGGTGCCGACCGGCTTCCACGCCACGTGGGTGCGGGCCGACCAGCTCCGGACGAGCGCGTGACCCCCGACGTCGAGGCGTTCTGGCTGGCCTTCTGCGCCGCCACCGGGACCTCCCCGGACGCCCGCTGCGACGTGTGGCGCTTCGGCGACTCCGACGCCCTGGCCGACGAGCTGCTCGCCCTCGTCGTCGACGGGCCGAAGCGGGCGACCACCGACCTGGTGTCGACGTTCGAGAGCGAGGGCGAGGCGCTGCCCGAGGTGGGCGGCTACAGCGTGGTGTGCGACGGGCGCGACCTGCCGTCCTGCGTGCTGCGGACGACCGAGGTGGTCGTGCAGCCCCTGTGCGCGGTGGACGAGGCGTTCGCCCGCGACGAGGGCGAGGGCGACCGCACCCGCGCCGGGTGGTGGGAGGCGCACCGCGCGTACTTCACCCGGGCACTGGCCGCGCGCGGCGAGGAGTTCCGCGACGACCTGCCTGCCGTCTTCGAGCGCTTCGAGCTGCTCTGGCCGACCCGCTAGCCGGCCTGCTCGTCGTCGGGACCGTCGGGCCCGTCGGCGGCCGGCGCGGGCCCGGGCACGCGGTGCACCTCGACCGTGCCCTTGTCGAGGTCGATCGGGCCGAGCCGCCACGGCTGCGCGTCGCCGTCCTCCCCGCCCTCGTCACGGATCTCCGGTGAGGGGAACAGCCCGCCGAGCACGCCCATGCCCCGACGGTACCCGGGGCGACGCTCAGACGACGGTCAGCGGCAGCGCGCGGGGCGACAGGCGGGCGGGGGTGCCCTCGTAGGTGGTGGTGCGCTGGCGCACCGGGCGGCCCGCGGCCGTCGCGATGGCCGTCAGCTCCGTGACGGTCCGGGCGCTGCCGTTCTCCGAGCCCGCCATCCGGCTGATCGTCTCCTCCATGAGCGTGCCGCCCATGTCGTCGGCGCCACCGCGCAGGACGTCGGCGGCGAGGGCGTCGCCCAGCTTCACCCACGACACCTGCACGTGGTCGATCCGCCCGTGCAGGGCGAGCCGGGCGAACGCGTGCACGGCCCGGTTGTCGCGCTCGGTGGGACCCGGGCGGGCGAGCCCGGCGAGGTAGATCGGCGCGTTGTGGTGCACGAACGGCAGCGGCACGAACTCCGTGAAGCCGCCGGTGAGGTCCTGCTGCGCGGCGAGGGTGCGCAGGTGGCCCAGCCAGTGCCGGGGCTCGTCGACGTGGCCGTACATCATCGTCGAGCTCGACGGGATGCCCAGGCGGTGCGCGGTGCCGACGACGTCGAGCCACTGCGCGGCGGGCAGCTTGCCCTTCGTGAGCACCCAACGGACCTCGTCGTCGAGGATCTCCGCCGCCGTGCCGGGGATCGAGCCGAGCCCGGCGTCGCGCAGCTCGGTGAGCCACTCCTCGACCGACACGCCTGCCTTGGCCGCCGCGGACACGATCTCCATCGGCGAGAACGCGTGCACGTGCATGCCGGGGACGGCGGCCTTCACCGCGCGGACGAGGTCGGCGTAGAACGTGACGGGCAGCTGCGGGTCGATGCCGCCCTGCACGCACACCTCCGTGGCGCCGTCCCGCGCCGCCTCGACGGCCCGGGCGGCGACCTCGTCGAGGGACAGCCGGAACGCGTCGGCGTCGCGCTCGCGCTGGGCGAACGCGCAGAACCGGCACCCGACGTAGCAGACGTTGGAGAAGTTGATGTTGCGGTTGACGACGTAGGTGACCTCGTCGCCGACCACGTCCCGGCGGACGTCGTCGGCGAGGCGGGCCAGCTCCTCCAGGGCCGGGCCCTCGGCGAGGACCAGCGCCATCGCCGCGTCGTGGTGGGCCGGGTCGAGCAGCGCGGCGGGGTCGGACGCGGCCAGCCGCAGCCCGGCCCGCGCGTCGGCGTCCAGCCGCTCCGGGACCGCAGCGGGGTGACCCCGCTCCGATCCATCCGCAGCGGTGCCACCCCGCTGCGATGCGGGATCGTGCGGGCCCGGCGACGCCGCGGCGTGCCGGGACCGCTGCTCCGCCAGCTCCTCGGCCACCGCGTCCCAGTCGCCGTACACCGAGGCGAAGTCGCCGCGGCGGTCGTCGGTGCGGCCCTCGGTGTCGACGGCGGTGTGCAGGTCCGTGCGGCCGGTGGAGGCGAACCCGCCGTCGGGCTCCTGCCACGGCCTGCCGACGACCGGGGCGTCCTCGCGGGCCAGCCCGTCGGGCCCGGCGAGCGCGGCGACGTGGGCGTGCAGCCGGGAGTCGATCCACGGCGACCCGGCCTGCACGTACGTCGGGTAGGCAGTGAGCCGCTCGCGCAGCGTGAACCCGGCCTCGGCCGACCGCGCGGCCAGCTCCTCGATCGCGGGCCAGGGACGCTCGGGGTTGACGTGGTCGGCCGTGACCGGGGAGACGCCGCCCCAGTCGTCGATGCCGGCGCGCAGCATGAGCGCGAACTCGTCGCCGACGAGGTTGGGCGGGGCCTGCAGCCGCATCCTCGGCCCGAGCACGACGCGGGCGACGGCGAGCGTGGCGGCCAGGTCGTCGAGGTCGGCGTCGGGGTCGTTCGCCATGGCCGTGTCGGGCTTGGCCCGGAAGTTCTGGACGATCGTCTCCTGGACGTGCCCGTGGGCGCGCGCGGCGGCGCGGATCGCGAACAGCGACTCGGCCCGCTCGACACGGTTCTCCCCGATGCCGATGAGGATGCCCGTGGTGAACGGGACGCCGACGCGCCCGGCGTCGGTGAGCGTGCGCAGCCGGACGGCGGGCTCCTTGTCGGGGCTGCCGTAGTGCGGCCCGCCGGGCTCGCTCCACAGCCGCGTGGCCGTGGTCTCCAGCATCATCCCCATGCTCGGGGCGACGGGCTTGAGCCGCGTCAGCTCCTCCCAGCTCATCACGCCGGGGTTGAGGTGGGGCAGCAGCCCGGTCTCCTCGAGCACCGCGATCGCGCAGGCGCGCACGTACTCCAGCGTGGAGCCGTAGCCGCGGGCCTCCAGCCACTCCCGCGCCGCGGGCCAGCGCTCCTCCGGCCGGTCGCCGAGGGTGAACAGGGCCTCCTTGCAGCCCTGGGCCGCCCCGGCGCGGGCGATCTCCAGCACCTCGTCGCGCTCGAGGAACGCCGCGGGCAGCCGGTGCGGCACGGTGGCGAACGTGCAGTAGTGGCAGCGGTCGCGGCACAGCCGGGTCAGCGGGACGAACACCTTGCGCGAGTAGGTGACCACGCCCGGCCGGCCCGCGGCGACGAGCCCGGCGTCCCGGATGCGGGACGCGGCGGCGAGCAGCTCGTCGAGCTGTTCCCCGCGGGCGGCGAGCAGCACCGCGGCCTCGGTGACGTCGAGCACGGCGCCGTCGCGGACCCGGCGCAGCGCGCGCCGGAGCGCGGCGTCGGACGGGGGGAGTTCGGGGAGTGCGTCGGGCATGTCCGCCACAGTAGGTCGGCGGGCGGGCCGTGTGGGTCAACGGCCGCACAACGCACACCCGTCACGGACCGAGCGTCCTGCGCATCACCAGCCGCGGCCGCCCGCTCGCGACGGCGTCGGTGGTGCCGGCCACCGTGAAGCCGGCCTTCTCGAACATCGCCCGGGTGCCGACGAAGGCCATCGTGAGGTCGATGCGGTCCGGCCCCGGGTCGACCGGGTAGCTCTCGACGGCGGGCGCGCCGCGGGCCGCGGCGTGGGCGACCGCGCCCTCGATGAGGGGCGTCGTGTACCCGCGCTTCCGGTGCCCGCCGCGGACCACGACGCAGATGACGCTCCAGACCGGCACGTCGTCCAGCGGCCGGATCAGCCGCGACGCGACGAGCCGGGAGTTCTCCGAGCGGGGCCCGATGCTGCACCAGCCGACCGGCTCGCCGTCGGCGTAGCCGATCACGCCGGGCGGGTCCGGGCGGGCGCAGAGCGCGCGGAACGCCGCCTCGCGGCTCCCGCCGCCGAGCTCGGCGATCTCGCGGGCGCCCAGCCGGTGCGACAGGCACCAGCAGTGGGTCGCCCGCCGGTTCGGGTTCGCCACCGCCACGAAGTCGTCGACCCGGTCCGGGGTGACGGGGCGGACGTCGAAGGCCATGCCCGACCCAAGCGCGGACCGGGCCGCCGGTCAAACGCGGTGGCGGCCCGGTCCGGGGTTGCTCAGCGCCGCACGTCGACGGTGCTGCGCATCCAGGGGTGGATGAGGCACTGGAAGCGGTGCCGGCCCGGGGCCAGGCCGCTGACCGTCAGCGCCCCGCCCGGCGGCAGGAAGCTCGCGTCCACACCGGCCGGGTCGACCGGCACCGCGGGCGGCGTGCCGGGCGGGAGGGCCGCGTCGAGCAGCGGGTTCCCGATGCTGCCGAACGCGACCACCTCGGTGAAGCTGTGCACCTCACCGCCGGTGTTGCGCACCGCCAGCGGCGCGCCGCGGTCGAGGGTGCGCTGCTCGCGGGAGAAGCGCCACGCCCCGTGCCCGCCGTCGTCGGGGTTGAGCTCCTCGACGAACTCCTCGAACGTCACGTTCCCGTCGACGAAGCAGATGTCGAACCCGAGGTTCTCCTGCGAGAACGCGTTGAACGTCGCGACGTCGCAGCGGTCCTGCATGTCGATCCGGTCCCCGCCCGATGCGCTCGCCGCCGGGGTGACGAGCAGCGTGGCGGCGGCGGCGACCGTCGCCACCGCGGCGACCCGGACCAGCCGCCGCCTCCCGGCGCCCTGTCGTGATCCCATCCCGTGCTCCTTTCCTCGGTCGTCCCCGGCGCACCCACGGCGCCGGCCGCTTCGTTCACCCGCCGGGGGTGGGCACCGTGAACGGCACCGCCACGGTGTCGGTCCCCCCGGCGCCGGTCCGCACCGTGACCGCGAGCAGCCAGCGACCCGGCGCCGCGAGGTCCGCGGCCCCGTGGTGGTGGCCCGTCTCGACGCGGTGCAGCCACACCGGCGCGGGGGCGCCCGTGGGCGGGGTCAGCACGGCCTCGACCGCGGCGACCTCGCGCGGCAGCCCCGCCCGGTCGGCGACGAGCACGACCACATCCCCGGTCGGCGGGGCGACGCCGATCCGCAGCAGGCCGGGCGCGTCGGCGCCGGTGTCGAACACGGCCTCCACCACGAGACCGGACGGCGGGCCCGCCGCGGCGGGCGTGCACGCCGCGGCCACGGCGAGGAGGACGGCGGCGAGGACGGCCCGGCCGAGCGCGCGCGGCGCCGCACCGGACGCCCGTCGCCCGGGGCGCACGGCACCGTCGCCGGGCCGGGCTCCGCCGCACCGCGCCATCGCGGTCACCTCCCCCTTGCGGGTGGGTGACCAGGGTCGGGCCCGTCCGGCGGCCGGACAACCCGCCAAAACTGGGGTGTATCAGGCCACGTCGGCGGGCTCTCCGCCGGTGACGGCGACCAGTTCGGCGAACGTCGTGGGGAAGACGGCGTGCGGGATGCCCCCCGCGGCCCACACCTCGTCGTACGCGGCCAGCGCGCGGTCGACGAGCGTGCGCAGCGGCGCCGGGTGCCCCACCGGGGCGACGCCGCCGATGACCTGCCCGGTCGCGGAGCGCACCAGTTCCGGGGACGCCCGGCGCACCCGCTCGACGCCGAGCAGCGCGGCCACCTTCCCGGTGTCGACGCGGTGCGCGCCGGAGGTCAGGACGAGCAGCGGGTCGCCGTCGCGGCCCTCCCGCACCGCCTCGAAGACGAGCGAGTTCGCGATCTGCCCGACCTGCACGCCGAGGGCCTCCGCGGCCGCGGCGGCGGTGGCGACGGCGTCGGGCAGCACCCGCATCCGGGCGATGCGGGCGGGATCGGCCCCGCCGTCGCGGAGGGCGTCGGTCACGAGCGAGACGTTGCGGTGCACGTCCCGATCATCCCCGCCGCGGCGAGCCGGTTCTCACCCCCCGGCGGCGAGCCGGGTGCCCTCGATGTTGGTGCCGTCGGCGCGGGCGAGGACGCAGAAGACCTGCCGGTAGTCGTAGCGGTCGCCCGACTCGTCGGTGCGCCCGAACTCGGCCTCGGTCGGGTACATCGCCGTCGCGACCAGGTCCGCCTTGTCGTCGCCGACGACGGCCTCGGACTCGAAGCGCATCGCGCAGCCCCGGGCGGCGTAGTCGGCGATCCCCTCGGGGTAGCCGACCTGCTCGTCGTAGGCGAACGTGTCGAGCACCGCGAACAGCTCGGCGGGGTGCGACTCGTCGCAGTCGACGATCGCCCCGGAGGCGATCTGGGTGCCCTCCACGACCGGCGTGCTGATGCAGTACTGGAAGCCGATCTCGAACACGGGGACCTGCCCGCCGGTGCCGTAGGACAGCAGCCGCACGTCCGGCTCGCCCGAGCGGGCCAGCGCGAGCCCGCCCGCCACGCCGCCGACGAGCCCGAGCAGCAGCCCCACGGCCGCGGCGATCGCCACCCAGCGCCACGGGCGGGCGCGGACCGGCGCGCCGAACCGCTCGGTGAGCGGGGCCCCGAGCCGGGTGGGCTCGGGGCCGCCGGCCTGCGTCGGGGAGTTGGCCTGCCCCGGCGCGGCGAGCAGCATCGCGGCCTGCGGGCCGGACAGCCGGGTCTGCGGGGAGCGCTGCAGCAGCCCGGTGATCACCGACCCGAGCGGGCCGCGGGTGCGCGTCGGCGGCGGGTCGGCGTGCAGCACCGCGGAGATCGTCGCCGCGGTGGTGTCGCGCTGGAACGGGCCGGTGCCCTGCACGGCGAAGTACAGCGTGGCCCCGAGCGCCCACAGGTCCGCGGCGGGGCTCGCCTGGCCGCCCTCCAGCCGTTCCGGGGACATGTAGCCGGGCGAGCCGATGAGCGCGCCGGTGGAGGTGAGCCGCGGGTCGTCGGCGGCCTGGGCGATGCCGACGTCGGTGAGCTTCACCCGGCCCCCGCCGGCGAGCATGACGTTGGCCGGCTTGACGTCGCGGTGCACGACCCCGCCCTGGTGCGCGGTCTGCAGCGCGGCGAGCAGCTGGCGGCCGATGTCGGCGACCACGGTCTCGTCGAGCGGGCCGGACGCGGCGACGACGTCGGCGAGCGTGCGGGCCTCGATCAGCTCCATGACGATGTGGTCCACGCCGTTGTCGGTGACCACGTCGTAGACGGTGACGATGCCCGGGTCGTTGAGCCGCCCGGCGGTGCGCGCCTCGCGCAGCAGCCGCTCCCGGAACAGCAGCCGGTCGTCGGGGACGAGCCCGTCGGGCAGGTGCAGCTCCTTGACCGCGACGTGCCGCCCCATGACCCGGTCCTCGGCGCGCCACACGATGCCCATCCCGCCCCGGCCCAGCTCGGCCAGCACGACGTACCGGCCCCCGATCACGCGCGTCGGCATCATCGGTGCTCCTCCCCCGTCGGTCGGTCGCTCGTCGGTAGATCGCTCACGCGTACGTCACCGTGACGGGCGCGTGGTCGGACCAGCGCTCGGCGTGGCTCGGCGCCCGCTCCACCACCGCGTCCACCGCGCGGGCGGCCAGCCCCGGCGTGGCGACGTGCAGGTCGATGCGCCAGCCCGTGTCGTTGTCGAACGCCCGGCCGCGGTAGGACCACCACGAGTACGGGCCGTCGACGTCGCCGTGGCGCTCGCGCACGACGTCGACCCAGCCGGTGGCGAACAGCGCGGACATCCACTCCCGCTCGTGCGGCAGGAAGCCGGAGTTCCTGAGGTTGCCCCGCCAGTTGCGGAGGTCGCGCTCGGTGGGCGCGATGTTCCAGTCGCCGCAGACCAGCACCTCGCGGTCCTCGGCGGCGGCCTTCTCCCGGCGCTCGGCCAGGTACGGCGCGAACAGGGCGAGGAAGCGGTCCTTCTCCTCCTGCTTCGGCGTGCCGACGGTGCCGTTGGGCAGGTACAGCGACGCGACGGTGACGCCGGGCAGGTCCACCTCCACCCAGCGGCCGGAACCGTCGAACGCGGCGTCGACGCCGCCGACGCGCACGGCGTCGGGCTGCGCCCGGGTGAGCACGGCGACGCCGTTGCGGCCGCGCGCGTCCTCGCAGGGGGCGTGGGCGACGTGCCAGCCGTCGAGCAGGCCCGCGGGCACCTCCTCGGGCCGGGCGCGCGTCTCCTGCAGGCAGACGACGTCGGCCGGGGTGCGCGCGAGCCAGGCCGCGAGGCCCTTGGGGGCGGCGGCGCGGATGCCGTTGACGTTGACGGACGCGACGACCAGCACGCCCGCAGGATTCCTCAGCGGCAGTCGGTGCCGGGCACGGGGGTGAGGAACTCGTCGGCGACGTAGCGCCCGTCCTCCAGCTCACGGAACCCGTCGACGACGGTGGTGGTGCCGTCGAGCAGCTGGCCGCGCTGCACGGTGCCCACCTGCTCGGCCACCGCCGCCGGCCCGGCCCGGACGTTGAGCTGGTCGGTGGTGACCTCCAGCTGGCAGCCCGTGGAGCCGTCGGCGCGGGCCTCGTCGAGGCTGCCGCGGTCGAGCAGCGCCAGCACCGTCAGCAGGGCGCCCAGCACGATGACGAAGGCCCAGCTGCGGGTGTCCACGCGGGGGAACTTCTTCCCGTCCTCCGTGGTCAGCAGGAAGTACCTGCGCTTGGCCATGTCGCCACGATATAGCGTGGGGTCGCCCATGACACGTCCCCGGATCGAGGCAGGCGCGAGAGCCGATATGAAGGTCATCTACACCTACACCGACGAGGCCCCGGCGTGCGCGACCCACTCGCTGCTCCCGGTCGTCGAGGCGTTCGCCGCCAAGGCGGGCGTGGACGTCGAGACCCGCGACATCTCCCTCGCCGCCCGCATCCTGGCCGCGTTCGGGCTCGCCCCCGACGCGCTGGGCGAGCTGGGCGAGCTCGCCACCACCCCCGACGCCAACATCATCAAGCTGCCGAACATCAGCGCCTCGATCCCACAGCTCAAGGCGGCCATCGCGGAGCTGCAGGGTGACGGCCACGCCGTGCCGGACTACCCGGAGAACCCGACGACCGACGAGGAGCGCCGGGCCAGGGCCGCCTACGACTCGGTCAAGGGCAGCGCGGTCAACCCGGTGCTGCGCGAGGGCAACTCCGACCGCCGCGCCCCCG
This sequence comes from Pseudonocardiales bacterium, assembly GCA_026393175.1. Lineage (GTDB taxonomy): Bacteria > Actinomycetota > Actinomycetes > Mycobacteriales > Pseudonocardiaceae > Pseudonocardia. The sequence goes on along the minus strand of JAPLAT010000589.1, from coordinate 4,169 downwards.
CCTCGGTGAAGGCGTTCGCCCGCTCGCACCCGCACTCGATGGGCGCCTGGTCGCCCGACTCGGCCTCGCACGTCGCCACCATGGACGACGGCGACTTCCGGCACTCCGAGCGGTCGTTCACCGCCCCCGCGGCCGCCACGCTGCGCATCGAGCACGTCGCCGCCGACGGCACCGTCACCGCGCTGAAGGAGTCGCTGGAGGTGCAGGAGGGCGAGATCGTCGACGCCGCCGTCATGCGCCGCGAGGCGCTGCGCGCGTTCCTCGCCGAGCAGGTCGCCGACGCCCGCGAGCGCGGCGTGCTGTTCTCGGTGCACCTCAAGGCCACGATGATGAAGGTCTCGGACCCCATCGTGTTCGGGCACGCGGTGGAGGCCTACTTCGCCGACGTGTTCGCCCAGTACGGCGACGTCCTCGCCTCCGTCGGCGCCGACCCCGACGACGGCCTGGCCAGCGTGCTCACGGCGCTGCAGAAGCTGCCCGAGGACGAGCGTGCGGCCATCGAGAAGGCCATCACCGCAGGCTACGAGACCGGCCCGCGCCTGGCGATGGTCGACTCCGACCGCGGGATCACCAACCTGCACGTGCCCAGCGACGTCATCATCGACGCGTCGATGCCGGCGGCCATCCGCAGCTCGGGCCAGATGTGGAACGCCGACGGCGCGCTGCAGGACACCAAGTACGTCATCCCCGACTCGTCCTACGCGGCGCTCTACGCCGAGACGCTCGCGTTCTGCCGCGAGCACGGCGCGTTCGACCCGACCACGATGGGCACCACGCCCAACGTCGGGCTGATGGCGCAGAAGGCCGAGGAGTACGGCAGCCACGACAAGACCTTCGAGATCGCCGCGCCCGGCACGGTCCGCGTGGTGGACGCCGAGGGCACGGTGCTGCTGGAGCACGAGGTCGCCGAGGGCGACATCTGGCGCGCCTGCCAGACCAAGGACGCCCCGATCCGCAACTGGGTGGAGCTGGCCGTCGGCCGCGCCCGCGCGACCGGCGCCCCGGCCGTGTTCTGGCTGGACGAGACCCGCGCCCACGACGCGGAGGTCCTCGCGAAGGTGCGCGAGACCCTCGCCGGCCTCGACACCGACGGCCTGACGATCGAGATCCTCGACGTCGCCGCCGCCACCCGCTACACGCTCGACCGGGCCCGCCGCGGCGAGGACACGATCTCGGTCACCGGCAACGTGCTGCGCGACTACCTCACCGACCTGTTCCCGATCCTGGAGCTGGGCACGTCGGCGAAGATGCTGTCGATCGTGCCGCTGATGAACGGCGGCGGGCTGTTCGAGACCGGCGCGGGCGGCTCGGCCCCCAAGCACGTGCAGCAGCTGGTCAAGGAGAACCACCTGCGGTGGGACTCCCTGGGCGAGTTCCTGGCCCTGGCCGTGTCGCTGGAGTTCCTGGCCGAGAAGACCGGCAACGCCCGGGCCGGGATCCTCGGCGCCACCCTCGACGCCGCCACCGGCCGGCTGCTGGAGGAGGGCCGCTCCCCGTCCCGCAAGGTCGGCGAGCTGGACAACCGGGGCAGCCACTTCTACCTGGCCCTCTACTGGGCCCAGGCCCTGGCCGGGCAGACCGACGACGCCGAGCTGGCCGCCGCGTTCGCCCCGCTCGCCGAGCGCCTCGCGGCCGACGAGGAGACGATCGTCGGCGAGCTGGCGGCCGTGCAGGGCTCCCCGGTCGACCTGGGCGGCTACTACAGCGTCGACAAGGCCAAGACCGACGCCGTCATGCGCCCGAGCGCGACCTTCACGGCGGCGCTGGGCGGCTGACGCCGCCCGTGCGTGGCGAGAGGTGCGAGAGCACCTCTCGCCACGCACGAGGGCCGCGGGCCCCGCTCACAGGTCGCCCGAGGCGGCCACCCCCGGGATCGCCCCGCCGCGGAAGGCCTCCACGAACAGCGCGTGGTCGGTGCGGACCTGGGCGGCGTAGGAGTGCGCGAACTCCACCACCCAGTCGACGAACTCGTCCTCCCGCCCGGCGACGACGGCCATGATCGCCTCCTCGGTCTGGAACGGCACGAGCGTGTGGTCGGCGTCGGAGTCGGCCACGCAGTGCACCTTCGCGGTGGCCCGGCCGAGGTACTCCACCACCGGCTCGATCTCGACGGGCTCGGTGAGCTCGGTCCAGTCCAGGTCGGCCTCGTAGGGCGAGACCTCGCTGACGACGAACCCGACGCCGTCGAGGTCGGTCCAGCCCAGCAGCCGGTCGGCGTGGGCCTGCAGCGAGCGCTGCGACAGCGCTGTGCGGTGCCCGTGGTGCCGGAACGCGGCCGCCACCTCCGGGTCGGTCACCACCCGGGACGGCGCCGCCACGTTGCCCTGTTTCATCGACAGCACGACGTCGTTGTCCAGCGCCTGGTTGAAGCCCTCGATGAGCACCGTGTACGCGGGCAGGCCGGCGCTGCCGATGCCGAAGCCGGACCGGCCGACGACGTCCTTCACCGTGTAGGTGACGCCGCGGAACCGCTTGGACTCGGGGATGGAGTCGATGTAGCGCTCGAAGGCGTCCACGACCTTCGCCCGCTCGTCGTCGTCGAGGCGGCGCACGCCGGGCCCGTCGCGCAGGACACGCTCGAAGCCCTCGGTCTCGGTGATGTCGTCCAGCAGGCTCACCCGGGTGCGCAGCCGGGCCTTCTGCAGCACCTGGTGCACGGCGCCGTCGGTGGTGTCGAGGTTGAGCGAGAACGCGCGATCGTCGGTCTCCTCGGTGAACAGCCGCACCTGGTCGAGGTAGGCGCGGACGTAGCCGCGGACCAGCGTGGTGATGTCGTCGTCGGAGATCGCCTTGCGCCAGCCCATGAGCGCCATGCTCGCCGCGAACCGGGTGACGTCCCAGGTGAAGTGCCCGACGTAGGCCTCGTCGAAGTCGTTGACGTCGAAGATCAGGACGCCGTCGCCGTCCATGTAGGTGCCGAAGTTCTCCGCGTGCAGGTCGCCCTGGATCCACACCCGGCCGGTGCGGTCGTCGGCCCAGGGGTCCTCGCGCGTCGCGGCGTCGGCGTAGAACAGGCAGGCGCTGCCCCGGTAGAACGCGAACGGGTCGGCCGCCATCTTGCGGAACTTGCCGCGGAACGCGGCGGGGTTGGCCTCCATGAGCTCGGAGAACGCGTCGACCAGGGTGTCGACGATCGTGCTCGTACGTTCCCGGGTCGTGCGGTCCGCGTCGGTCATGCGCCGATACTGCCGCCCGATCAGGTGATAGTCAGCTGCTGATCCGTGATCGTGATGGCGAGGAGCACCATCGCGACACCGAGCGCGGCGTAGCCGAGCACGTCGAGCACCTTGCTGCGCACGACGAGCAGGCCCGCCTCCTCCGGGCGCAGCGCCACCCGCAGCACGGCCGCGACGATGAGCGCCCCGCCCAGCAGCACCCCGCCCTGGCGCCAGTGCTCCATGAGGACCCGCCCCATCCCGGCGGCGGCGATGAGCAGCACCAGGGCGGTGGGCGCCCAGCTGGGCAGCCTCATCCGGGTGACCTCCCGGTGCCGGCGTCGCGCCCGGCGTCGATGCTCACGGCGTCACGCCCCGTTCGGCGGCCTCCACGACGTTGGTCAGCAGCATCGCCCGCGTCATCGGGCCGACGCCGCCGGGCATCGGGGCGAGCAGCCCCGCCACCTCCGCCACCTCGGGGGCGACGTCGCCGACGATGCCCAGCTCGGAGCGGGACACGCCGACGTCCAGCACGGTCGCGCCGGGGGCCACCATGTCGGCGGTGATCAGCCCGCGCACCCCGGCCGCGGCCACGACGACGTCGGCGCGGCGCACCTCGGCGGCGAGGTCGCGGGTGCCGGTGTGGCACAGCGTCACGGTGGCGTTCTCGCTGCGCCGGGTGAGCAGCAGGCCCAGCGGCCGCCCCACGGTCACCCCGCGGCCGACGACCGTGACCCGCGCCCCGTCGAGGTCGACGCCGTAGCGGCGGCACAGGTCCACGATGCCGCGCGGCGTGCACGGCAGCGGCCCGTCCTCGCCGAGGACGAGCCGGCCGAGGTTCATCGGGTGCAGGCCGTCGGCGTCCTTGCCCGGGTCGACGCGCTCCAGCGCCGCGCCGGCGTCGAGGCCGCGCGGCAGCGGGAGCTGGACGATGAACCCGGTGCAGGCGGGGTCGGCGTTGAGCTCGTCGATCACGGCCTCGACGTCGGCCTGGCGGGCGTCGGCGGGCAGCTC